>CAYWYT010000005.1:0-25849 GCA_964462665.1 uncultured Woeseiaceae bacterium
ATATTCTGAATTTGCTCGCGCATTTGTTCGATGAGCACTTTGAGATCCACCGCCGCTTTTGTTGTCTGTGCGTCTGCGGATTTTGAACCGAGCGTATTCGCTTCGCGATTCAATTCCTGCATCAGAAAATCAAGACGTCGTCCGACCGGTTCGTCGCTCAGCAGTGTCTGCCGAATTTCCGTGAGATGACTGTCGAGCCTGTCGACCTCCTCATCAACATCCAGCTTCTGTGCCAGCAGCGCAACCTCAACTTCCAGTCGCGCCGGATCGGCAGCCACGTCCAGTTTTTCAATGCGCTCGACTTGTTTCTTGTGCGCCGCCGCAAGCACTTCCGGCATACGTTCGCGCACGCCAGAAGAAATAGCTGCGATGTCAGCGCAGCGTGATTCAATCATGTCCGCGATGCGCGCACCTTCGCTGGCGCGCATGGACGACATCGCCGCAAGAGTTACCACGAGCAAATCCTGGGCGGCGGCGAACAAAGGTTCCGCGTCGATCTCGGATTCAACTATTACTCCTGGCCAACGCAGGACCTCGATAGGATTTATTGGTGCAGCGTTTGCAAGTTTTGCGGCGACTTCGGCGCCGCGCGAGCCAATGATTTCGATCAGCGCGGTGTTCAGCTGCATGTCTCCCTGGCGGCCAGCCGCGTGTTGGAAGTGTAGCGAGCAATCAACTTTGCCGCGTTTCAGTGCCGCGCTCACCTGTTGCTTGAAAGCATGTTCCTTGGGCCGCAATTCCTCGGGCAATCGGAATTGCGCTTCGAGGTAGCGATGATTCACGGCGCGTAACTCCCAACTCAGCGTACCCAACGCCGATTCGGCAGACTGTCGCGCAAAGCCTGTCATACTGTGTAACATCGCTATCCATCTCCGTAATGTGTTGTGCCGATCACGTTCACAGCGATTATTTCATGGCAGCATGGCCGCCGTCAGTAAACAACGAAAATCACATGCAAATTGAATACGCGAAAGTCTCCGCTCTAGGTGATCGCTCAGACAATCAGGACCGTGCCGCCGTCGTAGTTGCGAATGATGCCGCCCTGATGATGGTTTTTGACGGCATGGGCGGCCATTCAGATGGTGCGCGGGCTGCCGAAACCGGGCTTAAGGTTGTACAAGACCTGTTCGTGGACACAAAGCTGCCGGTGTTCGACCCACAAGGCTTCCTCTATATGGCGCTTTCCAAGGCGCACGATGAGGTGGTCGGAATCGGTCAGGACCTGGCCGTCGATTTTCGGCCAAGGGCGACTTGCGCGATATGTCTTGTGCAGGAAGGGGGTGCTTTCTGGGCGCACATCGGCGATAGCCGTATTTATCAGCTGCGTGGCGGTGAAGTGTTATCGCGCTCGCGCGATCACAGCCATGTGGAAGTCCTGATTCAGGAAGGCGCGATCACGGAAGAAGAAGCGCTGGACCATCCAATGCGCAATTTCGTCGAGTGTTGTATCGGCGGCGACGCGCCAGTGCCGGACATGAGCATTACCGCTAAGAAACAATTGCAGCCAGGCGACGTTTTGCTCGCATGTTCGGACGGCCTGTGGTCTGGTCTCACCGACAAGGATGTGGCACAGATAGCGACTGAGAGCGACGCAAGCCTGGCAAAAAATCTCAAAGATCTAAGTATTCAGGCCTTGAGTGCGAATTCACCCTACAGCGACAATACAACCGGAACCGCGCTCAAGTGGCTCGGCCAATAATTAGAGTTGCAAACAACAACAGGGCTCTGAGCCCTTTCTGACGGAGAACTGCAATGCGCCCAAGCGGCCGCGAAGTCGACCAAATGCGGGTCGTGCGCTTTACACCTGGTTTCACACGCCATGCAGAAGGTAGTGTTCTAGCTGAATTTGGCGACACGCGCGTGCTGTGCACCGCCAGCGTAGAAAATCGGGTGCCACCCTGGCTGCGCGGCAAGGGTGGCGGTTGGGTTACCGGCGAATACGGCATGCTGCCACGGGCAACGAATACCCGCTCCGCTCGCGAAGCAGCGCGCGGCAAACAAAGCGGACGCACCCAGGAAATCCAAAGACTCATCGGACGGTCCTTGCGCTCCGTGATGGATCTCAATGGACTCGGCGAACGGACTGTTACGCTCGACTGCGACGTGTTGCAGGCTGATGGTGGTACACGTACCGCTTCGATCAGCGGAGCCTATGTTGCGTTATCTATTGCCATGCAAAAACTGCTGGATGCGAAGACCATTAAGAAAAATCCGTTGCACGGCCAGGTTGCCGCAGTTTCCGTCGGAATTTATAGCGGTGCTGCAGTGCTCGATCTGGACTACCCGGAAGACTCGCAGGCGGAAACAGATATGAATGTCGTAATGAACGAGGCAGGGCGGTTTATCGAAGTTCAGGGAACGGCCGAAGGCCACGCGTTTAGCGACGCAGAATTCAGCGCGATGCTGGCGTTGGCGCGTAAGGGTATCGACGAAATTATCGTCGTGCAGAACGAAGTGTTATCACGCTGAACAAGGTTGTTATGGCGAGTGGCAATCGCGGCAAGTTGCGCGAGATCGCCCGCATACTTGCCGATCTGAACTTCACAGTTGTGCCGCAATCGGATTTCAATGTCAGCGAGGCAGATGAAACAGGCGTTACATTCGTCGCCAACGCCCTTATAAAAGCCCGCCATGCAGCCGCGGCGACAGGACTGCCTGCGATCGCGGACGACTCGGGTCTTGCTGTGGATGCGTTGCAAGGCAGGCCGGGTGTGTTTTCCGCACGCTACTCAGGACCGGATGCAAACGATGAGTCGAATATCGATAAGTTGCTGGACGAACTTGCACAGGTTGAAGACGAGAATCGTGGAGCGACATTTCATTGCGCCGCCTGTTTCGTGACACCCGATTCTGACGATGCCCTGATCGCAGAGGGTAGCTGGCGCGGCAGTATCGCGCGGCAACGAATCGGCGCAGGAGGCTTCGGCTACGACCCTGTATTCATCGATGCTGAGCTGGGCGTCACCTCAGCGCAATTGAGTGCCGAGGAAAAAAATCAGCGCAGCCATCGTGGCAAAGCATTGGCCGAGCTGGCTCGTCTACTCGGCGCGCGCTGATGGAGGCGCCACCGCTTGCACTTTACGTTCACCTGCCATGGTGCGTCAGAAAGTGCCCGTACTGCGACTTCAATTCACATACCGCAGGCGATGATGCGCCGCGCGCACGTTACATCAAAGCGCTGCTCGCTGATCTCGATATAGAAGCTGAGCGCGCACCGGATCGCCCGCTCATCAGTGTTTTTCTGGGCGGCGGCACGCCGAGTCTTTTTCCTCCTGCTGATATTGCTGTCTTGATAGATGGCATTCGGCAACGCTTCGAGCTCATCGAGAACGCAGAAGTAACCATGGAGGCAAATCCAGGAACGGTCGAGTGCGGTGACCCCGCCGGATATCAGCGGGCAGGCATCAATCGCTTATCGATAGGTGCGCAAAGCTTCAACGCGCAGTCGCTTGCGCAGCTAGGACGCATACATTCTGTTGCCGACATATCGCGTGCCGTAGAAGAGGCGCACGCCGCGGGCTTTACCAACATCAATCTGGACGTAATGTACGGCCTGCCCGGGCAAGACCTGGAAGCTGCATTGGACGACTTGCGCGCTGCGGCCGCTTTGCAGCCGACGCATGTGTCCTGGTATCAATTGACGCTTGAGCCCAACACGGTGTTTTACTCGCGGCCACCGGCGGGCCTGCCGGACAACGATAAGAGTTTCGACATCCAGACGGCCGGGCAAGCGTTGCTGGCGACGCTCGGCTACGAACAGTATGAGATCTCGGCATATGCTCGCGGCGACGAGCTGCGTTCACAGCACAACCTGAATTACTGGTCATTTGGCGACTATCTGGCGGTTGGCGCGGGCGCGCACGGCAAGATCAGCACTGCGCGCGGTATCGGCCGATACGCCAAGCCGGCCAATCCGCTGCAATATATGCAAAGCCTCGAAAAAGGTGCGCCAGAGACGGAACTCACCATGCTGGACGAGCGCGAGCGCATTTTTGAGTTCATGCTCAATGCGCTGCGACTGACCGACGGGTTTGATCAAGACTTATTCCAGAGCCGAACCGGCCTTGCTGCGGAGACTTTGTTCAACAGGCTGGTCGCCAGTAAGGAAAAAGGGCTGATTGAGGAGGTTTCTGGCGGATTTTGGCGCGCTACTGACCTCGGCCAGCGCTTCTTGAACGATCTACAATCCGAGTTTCTGCCCTGATTGGCCACGATCGAAGATAGTCCCTTTATGCACAACACCTCGCGGATGCCTATGTTTTCAGTGCGAGACGGGTCCCAATTCACTTTGCTTGTTTGAAAGGTACCATAAGCTATTGATTTTGCTGTAAATACCAAAATGAACACAAAGTGAGCAAATTGACACGCTTCGTTGAAAATCCGCACCTTAGGTCACTCACTCAATTTTCTTCCACAGACTTATCCACAGGATCTGTGGATAACATTTAGAGTGCTCAGGGGACTTGCAGCGATGCTCACATGCGTTTATATTACGCGGCCTTTTGGCACGCCAGTGCCGCGGAGAGAAATCAAATGAAAGCCGACATTCACCCCAATTACAACGACATCAATGTAACGTGTAGTTGCGGCAACGAGTTCACCACGCGTTCGACCCTCGGCGACAACCTCTCTATAGAAGTATGTTCTTCATGCCACCCGTTCTACACGGGCAAACAGAAGATCGTCGATTCCGGTGGACGCGTTGACAAGTTCCGCCGCAAATACGGTATTAGCAAGTAGCAGATAGATGATTCCTGGCGCCGGCTTGCCGGCGTTAGGCACCAACAAAGCTCTATCCTCGGTTCCGCGCAGCGGCGCCTTGTTATGCTTGCTTGCGCGAATCGGGCCTGGAGGCCCGACCACAACAGTATGAGGATAACTATGACCAAGGATGCTTTCCGACTTACCGGCCCCGACGGCACGACTACGGACCTACCTGTTCGCCGCGGCACGGTTGGCCCCGACGTAATCGAGCTAAGCAAGCTCTATAAAGAGCAGGGCGTATTCACCTACGACCCAGGCTACGGCGCAACGGGCAGCTGCGAATCGGAAATCACCTATATAGACGGAGAGCAGGGCATCCTCATGTATCGGGGTTACCCGGTCGAACAACTCGCCGCCAATTCCAATTTCATAGAAGTATCCTACTTGTTGCTGCACGGCGAGTTACCCAGCGCAACAGAGCTTGAAAATTTCGATCACACCATTCGCACGCATACGATGCTGAACGAAGGCATGCTGAATTTCTTCAAGGGTTTTCGTTACGACGCCCACCCGATGGCAATGCTGTCTGCCGTCGTGGGTTCAATGTCGGCTTACTACCACGACGAGATGGATGCCAGTAACCCTGAGCATCGCGCCATTTTCTCGCACCGAATTCTGGCCAAGCTACCAACCATTGCGGCTGCTGCTTACAAGTTGAATATCGGTCAGCCGTTCATGTACCCGCGCAATGATCTCAACTACAGCGAAAATCTATTGCAGATGTTGTTTGCTGTTCCCGCAGAGCCGTACGAGATTGATCCGATCGCCGCAGAGGCGCTGGACCTGCTGTTTATTCTGCACGCAGACCACGAGCAAAATTGTTCGACCTCAACAGTACGTATGGCTGGTAGCTCCGGCGCCAATCCATACTCGGCTATCGCAGCCGGCATTTCCGCACTTTGGGGGCCGGCGCATGGCGGCGCCAACGAAGCAGTGCTGAACATGCTTACCGAAATTGGTGATGCGAAGAATATTGCGAAGTACGTTGAGAAGGCGAAGGACAAAAACGACCCGTTCCGACTCATGGGATTTGGTCATCGCGTGTACAAGAACTTCGATCCACGCGCGACCATCATTCGCGAAATGTGCCACAAGGTTCTAAAGAGTCTCGGTCGTAAAGATACGCCGATGTTCGACCTTGCGCTGCAACTCGAAGAGGTTGCACTAAAGGACGACTACTTCGTTGAGAAGAACCTGTATCCGAACGTCGACTTTTATTCTGGCATCATCTATCGCGCTCTCGGAATTCCGACGTCAATGTTTACGGTCATGTTTGCTATTGGTCGTTGCGTTGGCTGGACAGCACATTGGCGCGAGATGATTGCGGATCCGGCTGGTCGCATTAGCCGCCCACGGCAACTCTACACGGGCGCTACCGAACGCAACTACACCGATATAGACAAGCGCTAGGGTTGTAACCGACAAGCTGTAGGAGGGCCTTCAGGCCCGATATGTTTCCAAGAGTGCTCTGATCCCTTTTTCATCAGCGCGCCGCATTGGCTTGCCGTCGATGGGCGACAGTGGCGCCTGTCGAATGCCATCGACCGGAAAGACCGTTGCTTCGACCGGCTCCCCCTCGAATTTGAATTCGTATCCCGGAATAATGTCAGGTTGAATGTTACGGCCGCGCCGACTCTTTAGTCGTCTTTCGTACAAGCGACATGTAAAGCCTTGCTCTGCGAGAAATAGCGCGACAATTTCGCTGCTATCCGCAAATACATGTAAATTGATTGCAGAGTTGTCATCGGCAGTGCCTGCCAAAACCGGCCCGACCAGGCGCGGTGTGAAATCTTCCAGTAAGCGCATCGCCAACAATGCGGTGCTGCGTAACTCACGCAGGAAACCTGCGTGCGACTCACCGCCGAAAAGCAGCAGGTGCTCGGCAATCGCCTGTTCAATTTCTGTATTGCCGGGTAAGGCACCGCGACTGTTCATGCCGAGTCGTTCGGCGGCCTTGGTTTTTGCTATCCGATAATCACGCAAACCCTGGTCAACAATAATGCGTGCCGCTTCCTGCGCTAGTAGCTGGCGATCGCGATCGTCATCGTTGGGCGTTTTCTTTGGCATCGAATCAGAACAGCGACTCTTCTTCGGCAGCATCTTCGATCGGGTCGACTCCAGAGGTGTCGTTGAAAATATCGTGTATGGCCTCGGGAGCGTCGCAAGTTGGCACATGCCCTTCGCGGAAGTACTCAAAAGTAGCGTTGGGTTGACCTGCACGAGCAGGGCAACCCGAGTCCCTGTCGATACGAACCGACACGATACCCTCCGGTTGTGGCATCTGATGCTCCGGGGCCCCCTTAAGAGCACTGCGCATGAATTCAATCCAGATTGGTAGAGCTGTACGCGAACCTTCCTCACGCGGACCCAGCGGCAAGTCGTCGTCGTAACCTACCCACGCGACGGTTGCGAGGTCGGCATTGAAGCCACCGAACCAGGCGTCGCGAAAGTCGTTCGATGTTCCGGTCTTGCCAGAAAGGTCGCGTCGCCCGATAGCCATCGCCCGGCGCCCTGTACCGCGTCGAATGACATCACGCATCATATCCTGCATGAGGAACGCATTCTGTGCCGTTATAGCGCGTGGTGCCGCGTTGACGCGTTCAAACAACTCAGGATCTGTGGACGCGTCCGGCCGATTCTCCAGAAAGACCTGCGGAGAAAACTCCAGGGTCTGATCTTCGCCAATGGCACCGTCCATATTTTCGTCGATGACTTCAGCCCTGAAAGTAGCGTCGGGCTCGGCAAGGCACTCCGGACAAACGATGAGGGGATCAGCGCGGTACGCAGTTTCTCCATTGGTGTCGTAAATAGCGTCAATCACGTATGGCTTAACGCCGTAGCCACCGTTCGCGAAGACCGCGTAACCTTGAACGATGTCCAATGGCGATGCGGAGCCAGCACCCAGCGCTAAGGATCCGTTGCGCGGCAGCGCTGCCTCACCAAATCCAAACTTCGCAATATGACGTACGGTATTGCCGATGCCGGCTTCAAACAACAACAAGCGCACAGAAACCAGGTTCATGGATCGAACCAGCGCTTCACGCACCCGGGTCGGGCCATAAAAACGGCCGGAATATTCTGTCGGCCGCCACACAGCCTCAAGCTCGGACGAGCTGATCACGACCGGCGTATCGAGTACGACCGTCGCTGCGGTGCTGCCGTGCTCGAGTGCTGCTGAATAAATAAAGGGCTTAAACGACGAGCCCGGCTGGCGAAAGGCTTGCGTTACGCGATTGAACTTGCTGGTCGCGAAATCAAAGCCACCCGCAAGACTATTGATCGCACCATCGCTCGGGTCAAGAGACACTACAGCGCCTTGCACCTCAGGCGTCTGCGACAGTGCCCAGGTCCCGGTGGACGTCGGCATAATAATAATGACGTCCGCTATGCTCAGTACGTCCAGAACAGATTCAGGCTCTGCGCCTGACGTTTGCCGATTGATGAACGGTTTTGCCCAGCTGATCCCTGACCACGGTAGTAAGTCGCGTGTGCCGTCAGCCAAAACGATCTCGGCACTATTATCGTTTTCATTAATCGCGCTGACAACCGCGATGGATTGCGCACCAGGAACATACTGTTGTAGCGCTTGCGTCGCCGCGACCGGCCATTCGTCGAACGGGGCAACGAGATCCTCTGCCGTCAAAGCGACATTAGCGATCGGTCCGCGGTACCCGCGACGACGTGTGTATTCCAGCAGACCGTTTTTGAGAGCGTAGTGAGCCGCTGCCTGCAAACGTGAATCGAGAGTCGTCACAACCTTATAGCCAGCGGTGTAGGCGTCGCTGCCAAAGCGATTCAACATGTCACGGCGCACCATCTCTGCAACGTAATGTGCATTCAGTTCGATCGCCGTGCCATACAGATTAGAGACCATCGGCTCCGCCATCGCTTCTTCGTACTCAGCTGCGGTGATGTAGCCAAGAGTTTCCATACGCCCGAGAACATAAGCGCGACGATTGGTCGCTTCTTCGGAACTTGCTACCGGGTTGTAGTCGGACGGAGCGGGTAATACGCCGGCGAGCGTTGCGGCTTCTGCAATACTGATGTCGGATAGGTTCTTGTTGAAGTAAACCTGTGATGCTGCGGCGACGCCGTACGCGCGTTGGCCGAAGAACATCTTGTTGAGAAAGAACGCCATGATTTGTTCTTTGCTGAACTCGTGCTCAATTTGATAGGCAAGAAAAGCTTCTCGTAACTTGCGCACGAAAGATTGTTCGAGCGACAGAAAATATGAGCGAGCGAGTTGTTGCGTTAAGGTGCTGCCGCCCCCTGAGATTTCTCCTGTCAACATCAATGATGACATGGCGCGCAAAACACCGCGGTAGTCGATACCCGGGTGAACAAAGAAGCGCCGATCTTCTGCGGAGACGAAAGCGTCCACGACGTGTTGCGGAACTTCTTCATAGGTAACCGGGATGCGCCGTCGCTCGCCGATCTCGCTGATCAAATAACCATCGCGGCTGAAAATTCGCAGCGGGACCTCGAGTCGAATGTCGCGGATCGTTTCAGCGGCGGGCAGGCTCGGCGCAGCATAGTAGTAGGCACCAATAACGCCGGCAAAGCTGCCAATAGCAAACAGGCCGCCGAGGCCCGATAGGACCACGAGGGCGCGCAATATGCGCCGGCGCTTCGATTTATTCATCTTCTTTCGGTGTTGCTGTGATTTTTGCATGTGGCTAAGTGCTTCCGTACGAATAGGATCCCGGCGGTATCTTCGCAAATTCCATTAAAAAGTACGTTGATGCCCGATCGCTGCAGACAATGTGGCAATCCAGGGGCAAAAGACCCCTGTCCGGTTAGACCCAAGGCGGAGATGATAGCGAGCTTGGGCCGTGGGCCGCAATACATGCCGCACGGTTCCGCAAATTCAGCGCAGATTCCCGAGAAACCGGTCAAATCGTCCAGTTTTTACCCCGCGACCCGGTTTTGCGTCCGGGGCACGAACCAGTTCACGGAATGGTAGCGGCCGGACCAGTACGATACGGATCGTTGGATCGTGAACAAAGTCACGTTTTATTTAACATTTTCTTGATATATAGTTAAATCGAATTGCTACAGTCCAGATTACAATTGACTCGCAACTTACCGGCCTAAAAGGAAAAATACGTGCTTTTCGGAAAAAAATCTCAACCGCTATTGGGTCTCGATATCACCACGTCGTCGGTCAAGCTGATTGAGCTTTCCCAGACGGGTAAGCGCTTTCGGGTCGAGTCCTATTCTGCGGAGCCAACACCCCCAAGCTCGGTCAGTGAAAAGGCGATTGTTGATGCCAAGGCCGTAGGTGAGGCCATCCGCCGCGCGGTCAAGCGGGCCGGCGCAAAAGCTACCGACGTCGCAGTTGCTATAAGTGGTGACGCCGCTATTACCAAGGTCATTCAGATGCCATCCAGCCTCTCGGATAGAGATCTCGAAGGGCAGGTCGAAATTCAGGCTGACCAGTACATTCCGTTCCCGATGGAAGAAGTCAGTTTTGACTACGAAATCGTTGGTCCGAACGAAAAGGACCCGGAGCTTTTGGATGTACTTCTGGTTGCAACACGTACCGACAATGTCGAGCAGCGCCAGGCAGCGGTAACAGCTGCAGGGCTTGAAACGCACGTTGTCGACGTGGAGGCATTCGCACTTGAGAATGCTTGCGCCCTACTTAGTCATCAAATACCAGACAACGGTGTAGGTCAGTCCGTTGCTGTCGTCGACATTGGCGCCAGCAGCACGACCTTCAGCGTACTGTCTGATCTCAAGGTAATTTATACGCGTGACTTCAACTTCGGCGGCCAGCAGCTAACTGAAGAAATCATGCGCACCTATGGTCTTTCAATGGAAGACGCGGGGCGTGCGAAGAAGCAAGGTGGTTTACCTAGTAACTATCAGCCTGAGGTGCTCGAGCCGTTTATTGACGACATGACACAACAGGTTAGTCGCTCGCTGCAGTTCTTTCTGGCATCCGCCGGTGGACGCGAGCAACCCGACATGATTCTTGTTTGTGGCGGTTGCGCCAACATTCCAGGAATTGCTGACGTCATATCCAGCCGCGTTGGAATACCGACCGAAATCGGTGACCCGCTTGGCCAGATGAAGATTTCGTCCAAGGCAAAGTCGCAGGGCGTGCACAAAGACGCAACTGCACTGCTAACTGCCTGCGGACTCGCATTGAGGAGCTTCGACTAATATGCCACGGATTAATTTACTCCCATGGCGCGAGGCCGAACGCAAGAAGCGCCAACGCGACTTTGGTGTTGCACTGGCGGGCGGTTTTGTTGCCGCTATTATTTGCATCCTCGGCACAATATTCGTGTACGCGCAGATGATCGACAATCAGGAGCAACGCAATACGCGACTGACTGAGGAGATCGCCAGTCTCGAGAAAAGCATCGAGGAAATCGATGGGCTAGAGCGGCAGAAAGAACGCTTGCTTGCGCGCATGGAGATCATCGAACAGCTGCAGAAGAGCCGTCCGGAGATCGTGCATCTTTTTGATGAGATGGCGCGACAAATTCCTGAAGGCGTCTATCTGACTGGTATGAAGCAGACCGGCGCAAAAGTTGAGGTTCGCGGAGTCGCGCAGTCAAGTACGCGAGTATCGGCGTTGATGCGACAGGTTGATGCATCAGACTGGATGGCCGATCCGCAAGTGGATCGTGTTGAGACCACGAGTTCGGGTTCGTCGCGACAAGCTGAATTCATCGTTAACCTCAAACAAGAAAATGTGGATGCCGCGGCGGAGGATTCGCAATGAACGTCGTTGAAGAACTCAAATATCTGGACGTAAATGACGTTGGTCGCTGGCCACTGCTATTTCGTGCCGCTGTTATCGTAATCGTGTTTGCGGTCGTACTGGCGACCGGCATCTGGTTTGCGGTCATTAAAGACAAGGCACCGCAGCTGGAACGTGCACAGGAAGATGAGGCAACGTTGCGCATTACGTTCGAGAACAAGCAGCGCAAAGCCGCTAATTACGATGCTTACAAAGCACAGCTGGCGCAGATCGAGCAATCTTTCGGCACCATGTTGCGCCAACTTCCTGGTGAAACTGAAATCCCGAGCCTGATCGTCGATATTTCACAAACCGGCCTGGCTGCGGGCTTGCGGGAAAAGCTGTTCCAGCCACAAGGCGAGTCACCGAAAGATTTCTATGCCGAAAAACCGATCAAGATTCGACTGTCTGGCGGCTATCATGAGATTGCCAACTTCGTTAGTGGCATCGCAGCCCTGCCGCGTATCGTGACCCTGCATGACATCAATATCACGCCAGAGGACCCGGATAGCTTTGATCAGCTAAGCATCGAAGTGACTGCGAAAACATATCGCTATCTGGACGAAGATGGAGATCAGTCATGAATGTGCTGCTCACAATTCGAAACGGCCTGATTTTGTCGCTCGCGGTGGTCGGAATGACCGCTTGCAGTGCCGATAATGATGATCTCGATCAGTATATTAACGAAGTCAAAGCGCGCCCAGGTGGCCGCATCGACCCGTTGCCGGAAATTACACCGTACGAAATATTCACCTACGTAGCTGATGCTGAGCAGATTCGCTCGCCATTCGTACCCGACACGCCACAGGTAACTGCTGGTGGGGGTAGTGGACCACGTCCGGTTGAGGACAGAAGTCCGGAGTTTCTTGAGGGTCATTCGCTCGACACTCTGCGCATGGTAGGAACACTGGATATCAGCGATACGCTGTACGGACTTGTGCAAACGTCTGACGGTTTGATTCACCGCGTCGTGCCCGGTAATTACATGGGTCAAAATGACGGACGAATCACTGGAATATCAGAGTCAGAAATAGACATAGTTGAAATAATCTCTGACGGGATCGGCGGCTACATCGAAAGGGATGCCGCCATAAGTCTTTCAGACTGAAACCTGAATGGAACTGGGAGTAATTGGAATGATGCTCAAAATTAAACGGACGGCCGGTCACCTCACGGTGCTAAAACTGGCTGCCTTGTCACAGGCTTTGTTGCTGCTGTTTGTAGGAATGACTGCAAGCGCACAGGAAGGCAACCGCCTACAGGACATTCAGGTTCAGACGTTGCCCGGCGAAAGAGTGGAGTTGAAATTGATCATGTCCGACACGGCACCTGAGCCGCTGGCGTTCACGATCGACAATCCAGCTCGAATCGCTCTGGATTTGCCGGAGACGGCACTCGGACTCACATCGCGACGCCGCGACGTTAATCTTGGCCCTTTGGCCACAGTATTGACGGCAGAAGCTAACGGCCGTACACGAGTGGTTCTTAACCTGGACCATATGGTCAGCTACGAGACGTATCGCAGCGGTAATACAGTAACTATTATCCTTGGCGATGGAGACGACTACAGCGAGGACGCTACCCAGTTCGCCAGCGCTGCTGCCTCATCGTCTGCTGCTGCATCACCGGTTTACTCCAATGCAGGTGGCGCACGATCAATTTCAAGTGTCGATTTCCGACGCACGCGTGACGGTGGTGGTCGAGTGGTTATTAACCTGACCGACCCAACCACGCCGGTTGATATTCGTCAGGAAGGCGGTCGTGTTGTTGCAGTATTTAAAGACACAGGATTGCCGCCTGAGTTGATGCGTCGTCTCGACGTAATGGACTTCGCAACTCCGGTGTCGACTGTGGACGCTCTGCGCACCAACCTTGACACTCGAATCGTTATTTCGGCTGAAGGCAAGTATGAGCAACTTGCGTATCAGACAGATAACGAGTTCACGATCGAAATCAATCCGGTCGCTGCTGAAGATGCTGAGCAATCAAGCTTGTTTTCAGAAAGTAAAGAATATGAAGGTCAGCGTCTGACGCTGAATTTCCAGGACATCGAAACGCGCGCTGTACTGCAACTGCTTGCCGAAACGTCGGGTCGCAACATCGTTGTATCCGACACCGTGCAGGGCAACGTTACACTGCGGTTACGCAACGTTCCCTGGGATCAGGCGCTCGATATTGTTATGACGACGAAGGGTCTGGACATGCGCCAGAACGGCAACGTTATTATTGTCGCACCGGCAGAAGAGATTTCAGCCAGAGAAACGGCTGACCTTGAGGCACAAAACGCTATTAGTGAACTCGAACAGCTTTACTCAGAGTTCTTGCAGGTCAACTACGCGAAGGCAAGTGATCTATCCGGCCTGATTAGTGGCGGCGATGGTAATGCATTGTTGTCAGACCGTGGCAGCATCGCGGTTGACGATCGCACCAACACACTGCTTGTGCAGGATACGGCCGAGCGACTGCAGAACATTCGCCGTCTGGTTCGCACCCTGGATATTCCTATTAAGCAGGTACTGATCGAGACACGCATCGTAGTAGTGGGTGACAGCTTCAGTCGTGACCTGGGCGTTCGACTCGGCGTTACCGGAATTAACGAGAATAGTTCTGGCGACGGCGGAACCTTCATTTCTGGTACCGGCAACGGTACAGATACGATGGTTAACTCAGCCATCAGCAATCTAGGCTCGGGCGGCAGTATCTTTCCGGTCGAAGTACCAACGCTTGCTAATCGCTACAACGTCAATGTTCCGATCGCAGACGCTGCTGGCCGCTTCTCGCTGGCTGTTCTCCAGTCTGACTATTTGGTTGACCTGGAATTGACGGCACTTGAAGTCGAAGGTCGCGGCGAGATCGTATCAACACCGCGCGTTATCACGGCCAACCAGAAAGAAGCTCGAATCGAGCAGGGTGTGGAAATTCCTTACCAGCAGTCGGCATCATCTGGTGCAACGACAGTACAGTTCAAAAAAGCTGTTCTCAGTCTGACTGTTACTCCGCAGATCACGCCGGACAACAACATCATCATGGACTTGGTGGTGCACAAGGATAGCGTTGGCGAGATCATCTCCACAGGTGGACTTGGCGGTACGGTACCGAGTATCGATACCCGCGCTGTTGAAACGCAGGTGCTGGTAGCCGACGGCCAAACAGTCGTGCTGGGCGGTATCTACGAGACCGAGCGACGTGAGACGGTCAACAAGGTTCCGTTTCTGGGCGATATCCCGGTAGTCGGTTTCTTCTTCCGCAGCAAGAAAGTTGTTGATAACAAGGCAGAGCTGCTCATATTCGTGACACCACGAATTCTGGACGAAGGCTCGAGCATCTACTAAAGTACAGCTTATAAATCAGTGACAGTTACCTTCGGAAACTGTCACCAATAAAGGCGAATAAAGGGGGACAGTTACCTGCGGTAACTGTCCCCGACTTCTAATATGAGTCAGCAAAACGTGTTTCTGATCGGTCCAATGGGGGCAGGTAAATCGGCCGTCGGCCGACAGCTTGCCAAGATGTTGCACCTGTCGTTCGTCGACAGCGATGATGAAATCGAGTCGCGCACAGGCGTCGACATTCCTTTCATTTTCGAGAAAGAGGGCGAAGAAGGATTCCGCAAGCGCGAAGTCAAAGTGATCGATGACCTGTCCGCGATGGACGGAATCGTGTTGGCTACTGGCGGCGGTGCCGTTGTAGACCCGCAGAACCGAAGCCATCTGGGTGCCAGGGGTTTCGTTGTCTATCTCTTCACGACCGTCGATCAACAAGTGGCCAGAACTCAGAAAGGTCGTGAGCGACCGATGTTGGCCAAGGGTGATAGCCGCGCAATTCTTGAAGACCTGATGGTCTTTCGCGATCCGCTATACCGCGAAATCGCTGATCTAACCGTTGAGACCGATGGCCGCAAGGTCAACGCGGTCGCCAGTGAGATCCTCGAGCGCTTATAGCTGCACTTTCGGGTAATCTAATACCCATGTCCGATATGCAAATCATTGATGTTGAGCTAGGCCTGCGTCGTTACCCAATCGTTATCGGTGCGGGGTTGCTGGGCGCTGATTTTGATCTTGGCGAGTACCTGGTTGGCAGTGATTGCCTGGTCGTGAGCAACGAAACAGTTGCTCCCCTATATCTGGACAAGCTCAAACAAAATCTGCCCGGCAAAACGATATCGACGATAGAGCTGCCCGATGGCGAGTCCTTCAAAACGACCGATACGCTGCACACTATTCTGGATAAGCTCGTAGAAATTGGTGCTAATCGAGATACCACAGTCGTAGCACTCGGTGGCGGCGTAGTTGGAGATGTGGCGGGGTTTGCCGCGGCAAGTTATATGCGCGGCATCGGTTTCGTGCAGGTACCAACGACGTTGCTGGCCCAGGTCGATTCTTCCGTGGGCGGCAAGACCGGCATCAACCACGCGCAAGGCAAGAACCTGATCGGCGCCTTCTACCAGCCGAGCGTCGTACTGATCGATATCGAGACCCTCAAGACCCTGCCGGACCGGGAGCTCAAAGCCGGACTGGCCGAAGTTATCAAGTATGGGGCGATCGCCGATATTTCATTTTTCGGTTGGCTGGAAGAGAACCTCGATGCATTATTGTCCGGCGATGCGCAGGCGCTCGCTTATGCGATTGCACGCTCATGTGCCATCAAGGCCGAAGTGGTGGCAGAAGACGAACGAGAGTCAGGACGCCGCGCGATTTTGAATTTTGGCCATACTTTCGGTCACGCGATCGAAAATTGCCTCGGCTATGGAGAATGGCTGCACGGCGAGGCAGTTGCAGCGGGCATGGTGATGGCGGCCGAGCTTAGTGACGTCGACGTGTCTGCATCGAATCGCCTGAAGAATTTGATAGAACGGGCCGGGTTGCCGACGGCAGCTCCCGACATCGGCAGCAGTAAGATGTTGGACGCAATGAGTCGGGACAAAAAAGTACAACAGAAAGAAATTCGATTCGTTTTGCTGCGTGAACTGGGCGATGCTTTCATCACCGCGGATGTCGATACTGATCGGCTCAAAGAGTTATGTGAGGCTGGCAACTGATGCCGATGGCGCCTTACGCAGCCGACGAAGCAACTAGTCGCGGCAGGCGCTACAAGGAAGCCGGTTCGCGATTTCGCGGCGAGTATCAACGCGATCGTGACCGCATTATTCATTCGACGGCTTTCCGCCGGCTGGTCTACAAGACGCAAGTCTTCGTCAATCATGAGGGCGACCTGTACCGCACTCGGTTGACCCATTCGCTTGAGGTCGCACAAATTGCCCGTACAGTTGCGGTGGCGCTGAATCTGAATGAGCCACTGACAGAAGCCATCTGCCTGGCCCACGATCTCGGCCACACGCCCTTCGGACATGCAGGTCAGGATGCATTGAACGCTTGCATGCGCGATTTCGGCGGATTTGAGCACAACCTTCAATCATTACGAGTCGTCGACGAGCTGGAGGCGAAGTACGCGGATTTTCCCGGCCTCAATCTCATGTTTGAGACTCGCGAGGGCATTCTCAAACACTGCTCCGTAAAAAATGCGAGAGCGCTGGGCGATATCGGCGAGCGCTTTTTGAGACGCGAGCAGCCGGGCCTCGAGGGACAGATTGCGAACATCGCCGATGCGATTGCGTACAACAATCACGATGTGGACGATGGCTTTCGCGCCGGGTTACTCAGTCTCGAACAACTGCGCGAGCAGGCGCTGTTCGGCCCGCAATATGAGGAAGTGCGGCGACGCTACCCCGAGCTTGAGGACCGCCGGCTGATCTACGAAATCATTCGCCGCATGATAGACACGGTGGTTACGGATCTGATTGAGAATACGCAACGCAACATCGCAGCGGCAGATCCGCAGTCGATAGTTGATGTGCGCAAGGCAGACACGGCGATGGTCGTCCTGTCTGATGAGATTTACGAACAACATGTGGCGTTAAAACGATTTCTCAGTAAACATCTCTATTCGCACGAGAAAAAACTGGAAATGACGCACCGGGCGCAAGCAATCGTGCGGGAATTATTTGAGATCTACATGTCTGACGAATCCCGCATGCCGGCTGAGTTCTGCAGCGCAGCGCAACAACAGGACGACACCGGCAAGGCGCGGGTGGTAGCGGATTACGTAGCCGGCATGACAGATCGTTATGCAATTGCAGAACACGAGCGCATCGCAGGCTGATAGAATGCCCGGCGCCGACATTTTGAACTGGGAACACGGTTTGACTCACAAAAACATCGCAAGCAAAGATCGATTGATATTCGCAATGGATGTACCTGATTGTGACCGGGCCCGTGAGCTGGCGATGGAGCTTGGTGACGCGGTGACGTTCTACAAAATAGGACTTGAGCTCATGATGAGTGGTGGCTATTTTGAACTGCTGGATTGGATGCTCGCGCGCGACAAGAAGGTCTTTTGCGACCTGAAATTCTTCGATATTCCGGCAACAGTCGGGTCCGCTGTCCGACAGCTCAAAGATCGTGGTGCAAGTTTCGTGACCGTCCACGGCAACCAGTCGATCATGGAGGCAGCTGCAGCGAATAAAGGCGACTCACTTAAGGTTCTCGCTGTGACGGTGTTGACGAGCCTGGATCGAGGCGATCTGGATGACCTTGGGTTCGATTGCGATATCGAGAGTCTGGTCATTTCACGCGCGCGCAGGGCCCTGGAGGCTGGCTGCGATGGCGTCATCTCTTCAGGACTTGAGCTACCTAAACTTCGTGAATATATCGACTCCAAGCTGCTCGTTATCACTCCTGGAATTCGACCGGTCGACAACAAACCGGCAGGCGACCAGAAGCGCGTGGTCACTGTCGAGACCGCATTTGCCAACGGCGCAGACTATATCGTCGTTGGCCGACCAATTCGTGACGCTGCCGAGCCACGTGCTGCGGCCGAAGCAATTCAGGCATCGATTGCCGCTCAGATGGAAACTTAAATGGAAGAACTCAAGAACGATATACTGCTGCGGGCACTACTACGCGAACCGGTTGAACGAACGCCTGTGTGGATCATGCGGCAGGCAGGTCGCTATCTGCCCGAGTACCGCAAGGTTCGTGAGCAGGCCGGAGATTTCATGAGTGTTTGCGCCAATCCGGACCTGGCTTGTGAAGTAACGTTGCAGCCATTGCGGCGCTACAAACTTGACGCGGCTATTCTGTTCTCGGACATTCTCACGATTCCCGATGCCATGGGCCTCGGTTTGTATTTTGAAGCGGGTGAGGGCCCGAAATTCGAGCGCCCTGTGCAGACGGCGTCCGACATACGCAATTTGCAGCGACCGAATGTAGAGCAAAAACTGGGCTATGTATTTGAAGCCGTGCGGACGATACGCCGCGAGCTAAATGGCAGCGTGCCGCTGATAGGGTTTGCAGGTAGCCCCTGGACCGTCGCGACCTACATGGTCGAAGGACGTTCCAGCCGTGATTTCTCGACCATCAAAGGATTGGCGGCGTCGGATCCCGAGGCGCTGTTATTGCTACTCGATACCGTTGCAGAGACCACAACCGAATATCTCAATGCGCAGGTTGCCGCGGGCGCACAAGCAATCATGCTGTTCGACACCTGGGGCGCCGCACTTCCAGGCGATGATTATCGTCGCTTCTCACTGGCAAGCATGCAAAAGATCGTCGATGGATTGACGCGTGAAAACGATGGCCGACGCATACCCGTGATTCTGTTCACCAAAGGTGCCGGTCCGCTAATGAAGGACATGGTTGAGACCGGTTGCGATGCACTGGGCGTCGACTGGACCACTGATTTGGCGACAGCTCGCAAATACGTTGACGACAAAGTGGCACTGCAAGGCAACCTGAATCCTGCAACGTTGCGCGAGTCACCTGAGATTATTCGCCAGGGCGTCGCGGACGTTCTGGCAAGTTATGGCAGCGGGCCAGGGCACGTATTTAACCTGGGCCATGGCATCACGCCAGACATCGATCCCGAACATCTTGGCGTGCTGGTCGACGCCGTGCACGAGCTAAGCCCGCAATACCACGCTACTTGAGTTCTATCTCAATGATGCTGCATTGCTGCACGACATTGGCAGTGACACCGCCGTGTGATTCCGCTGGCGCCCATACAGGCGTGCCAAACTTGAAAGACTCCATTTGTCTGCTGCCATCTGCGCCGTCCCGCATCCAGGCACAGGGATTCAGATAAACAATGACGCGATCCGGGTGCGCGTGCAGCGGTGGTGTTTCTCCATTGCG
This sequence comes from uncultured Woeseiaceae bacterium, assembly GCA_964462665.1. GTDB lineage: Bacteria > Pseudomonadota > Gammaproteobacteria > Steroidobacterales > Woeseiaceae > UBA1847. Next base: position 19,708 of record CAYWYT010000005.1, read on the forward strand.
AATGGTTTTCTTGAGCACGCGCACTTTTTCGTTCTCGAAGGCGAGTGCGTAGATGTGTGGTGCAACACGAACCGGATCCAACGCATTAGGCGTCGCCGCCATTCCAGCAACAAATGCAAATATCAACAGCAGTGCCAGGTAAGGCAAGCGAATGCGCATGCTTTTCTCCTAGGCGTCGCGCAGTGCGCGACGCAAAATCTTGCCAACGTTCGTTTTTGGCAGCTCATCGCGAAACTCAATTGATCGAGGACGCTTGTAGTTGGTCAGGTTCTCGCGGCAGTAGTCGAGAACGTCCTGTTCAGTGACTGTGTCGTTCTTGCGTACTGCGTAAATCTTGACGGCCTCGCCGGAACGCTCATCTGCGATGCCAATAGCTGCGGCCTCAAGGATACCGTCCATTTCGACCACGACGTTTTCGATCTCATTCGGATACACATTAAAACCAGACACGAGAATCATGTCTTTCTTGCGATCTTCAATGAAAACATAGCCGTTCTCGTCAACACGCCCTATGTCTCCGGTGCGCAGCCATCCGCCGGGCAGCATGACGTTTTCCGTTTCTGCGGGACGCCGCCAGTAACCTTCCATGACCTGCGGGCCCTTGATACAGATTTCACCTACGTCGCCTACTCCTAACTCCTTGTCGTCATCGTCGCGAATGCTGACGTCAGTTGATGGCAACGGTAGTCCTATTGCGCCCGTAAATTCAGCGCCTATTGGATTAACGATAGCCGCCGGGGACGTTTCTGTGAGTCCGTAGCCTTGCAGGATTGGGCCGCCGGTACGTTCTCTCCACTCCTTGGCAACCGCAGGTTGTACAGCCATACCGCCGCCGATGCATACGCGCAGCGCGCTGAAGTCAATTTTCTTGAACGAGGGCGTATGCATCAATGCAGCGAACATCGTATTGACGGCCGTCAGCAAATTGAAAGGATAGCGAGAGATTTCTTTAGCGAAGGCCTCGAAGTCGCGAGGGTTGGTGATCAAGACGTTTAAGCCGCCCTGTGCCATTACCGTCAGGCAATTACCTTGCAAGGAAAAAATGTGGTACAGCGGCAGCGCTGTGATGGCGATAATCGACTCGAGATCCGCGTATGCGTCGGCCTGCCAAACAATCGTCTGCTGGACATTTGACACCATGTTGCGATGACTGAGCATTGCGCCTTTTGAGACTCCGGTGGTACCGCCGGTATATTGCAGAAAGGCAATGTCGGCAAAACCGAGTTCAACCGGACTGAGCTGCAATGCTGCGCCTGTCTTTAGTGCGCTCATAAAGCGACAACTGCCGGGTAAGGAATACTTCGGTATCGATTTTTTGACGTGCCGCAGCACAAAATTGCTTAGCACGCCCTTGGGAAAGTTGAGCATGTCACCAACACCCGTAAGAACGACTTGTTCAACGCTGGTCTGCGCAACAACCTCTTCAAGTATGTGTGCGAAATTTTCCAGGATGATGATGCACTTGGCACCGGAGTCGCTTAACTGGTGTACAAGCTCGCGCGCGGTGTATAGAGGGTTGACGTTGACGACGACAAGACCCGCACGAAAAATGCCGCACATAGCTACCGGGTACTGCAGGATATTCGGCAACATGATCGCGACTCGTTCACCGCGTGTCAGGCCAAGCGTCTGCTGCAGATAGCATGCGAACTGCCTGGACTGTTCGTCCAGCTGTCGAAAACTCAATGTCGCGCCCATGTTCGTAAATGCGGGGCGATCCGGGTACGCCTTGAATGCGCTTTCAAACATCTCTCGGATCGAGTGGAATTCAGACGGTGGCATTTCTGCCGGTATTCCTTCGGGGTACGACTTTAGCCAGATTTTTTCCAATGTAAGGTCCTAGTCCGATAGTGCTGTGTGGATGCTTGGCCAGGCATTGTCCAGCAGCAGCGGCTGGGCAATTGCGTTCGGATGGATTCCGTCAGATTGCATAAATTTCTCGTTCAGGGCGATGCCTTCCATGAAGAATTCGATCCATGGCACCTCAAGTTCGGTAGCTAACTGGCGAAATACCTCGTCAAATTCCTCGATATATCGTTGTCCGTAGTTCGGCGGGATGCGAATACCGAGAAGAACAACGGCGGCGCCGGATGCTGTGCTGGTCTCGATAATAGTGCGTAAATTGTCGCGCATACGGCTTGGCGGGATGCCGCGCAAGCCGTCATTGCCTCCCAATTCAAGGATGATGAGCGCTGGAGCGAAGGACTCTATCGCCTGCGCAATTCGGGCGGCTCCGCCTTCGGACGTATCGCCGCTAATACTGGCGTTCACCACTCGATGTTCGTACCCTTGTTCTTTTAGGCGGGCCTGCAACAAAGTGGCCCATGATTGGTCAACTTCAATACCGTAACCGGCGCTTAGACTATCGCCAAACACGAGGACGGTCGGCGCCTCGACTCCGAAGGTCGGGGCGCTTAGTACTAACAATAAAAGGGCAGTAATTCGACGCATGGATAATCAGTCACTCAGTGGTACAGCAGTTCTTAAGGCCGATGGAATCAGTAAAGAGGTTAGCAGCCCCGAGGGTCATCTGACCATTCTTTCGGAGGTAAGTTTTACCATTTCCGAAGGTGAGTCGGTAGCCGTGGTAGGGCCATCTGGTGCCGGCAAGTCGACATTGCTCGCGTTACTGGCAGGGCTGGACCTGCCAACGAAAGGGCACGTCGAGCTCAACGGTCATAATCTGGGCGAGCTTGATGAAGATGGACGTGCCCGGGTTCGTGCCGAAAGCGTCGGTTTCGTATTTCAGTCTTTTCATCTGGTGCCGTCCCTGAACGCTCTCGAGAACGTTATGTTGCCTCTTGAGCTTGCTGGCGCGCCCGATGCGCGCAGTGCGGCGCATGCGATTATCGAGCAAGTTGGCCTCAGCGAGCGCTGGCGGCACTACCCGGCACAGCTTTCCGGCGGTGAGAAGCAGCGTGTTGCAATTGCCCGGGCTTTCGCGACAGAGCCGGCGGTTCTATTTGCGGATGAGCCTACCGGCAATCTGGATAGCCGCACTGGCGGCAACATCATGAACCTGATGTTCGAACTCAATCAGGAGTCATCTACGACGTTGGTCCTGGTAACGCACGATCTGTCGCTCGCGCAGCGCTGCGATCGAATACTGACACTGGATGCCGGGCGCTTGGTGGACGACCAGCTGGCGGCTAACAGTAAGGACGCACAATGAAGGCTATCGCTTTCGCTATCCGCAGCTTTGGTCGCGAACTGCGGTCTGGAGAAGTCATCGTATTGCTATCGGCGGTTGCATTGGCGGTTGGCGTGCTCACCGCGGTCGGTTTTCTTACTGATCGCATCGGCAAAGCAGTGGCGCGTCAGGCGAACGAAGTGCTTGCCGCAGACCTGCGCTTACGCTCGCAGGAACCAGTGCCAGATAATTGGCGCGACCAGGCGCTGCAGTACGACCTGGAGACCGCGGAGACGCAGACTTTCCCGAGCGTGATCTTTGCTGACGATCTAAGCGCACTGGCTACCATAAAGGCGGTTAGTGATAGCTATCCGTTGCGCGGCGCGGTTCGCGTTTCGGATACGCTGTTCGGCGAACAGCGCTCCGTCGATTCGATTCCGCCGCGCGGCGAAGTATGGGCGGACGGCGCTTTTCTGGCGCGGGTCGACGCCGATGTCGGTGATACGTTGATGGTTGGTGAAAAATCGATGCTGGTCTCTGCAGTATTGACGTATCGCCCGGATCAATCGGTGGGATTCGCATCGCTGGCGCCGTCCGTGTTGGTGAATATTGATGACATTCCAGACACCCGGCTTATCGGCGAGGGCAGTCGCGTTCGTTATGCCTTGCTCGTCGCAGGGGATATGAAAAATGTTGATCAGTTCTACGCGGCCATCGAGGACGAGTTGCCCGAGGCGATTCGTGCATCGGACAAAGAAGAGGGCAGCGAGCGCGCCTACAACGCCGCGGACAGGGCGCAACGATTCCTTTCTCTGACGGCGGTGATCAGTTTACTGCTAAGTGCCGTCGCAGTGTCGATGTCCGCGCGACGTTTTGCGCAGCGGCGTATGGACACCGTGGCACTAATGAAGAGCCTTGGTGCAACGCAGGGCTTCGTGATCTCGGTTGCCCTCGTACAGCTCATGATGCTGGGTTTTCTTGGCGTGACCATCGGCAGTGTGGTCGGGTTCGCTGCCGAAGAAGGGCTGGCCTGGGTTCTTGCCGATATTATCGCGGCTGATCTGCCGGGAGCCGGCCCGATGCCGGTAATTCTTGCCAGTGGCAGCGCGCTTGTTTTGCTGCTCGGCTTCGCATTGCCAGCGCTGCTGCAATTGAGAAATACGCCGCCGCTGCGCATATTGAGGCACGACATGATGCCGCCGGCACCGTCGCGGCTTTTGGTATCTGGACTTGCCATGGCCGCAGTCTCATTGCTTTTGTATCGCTCCGTCGGCGATATGAGGATGTTAATAATTCTGTTGGGTGGCATCGTTGTAATCGCGGCGGCGCTCTATCTGGTGGGTCGATTACTGGTGGCGAGCCTGGGTCGTTTTCGTTCCGGCGTTGGTGTTGCCTGGCGTTACGGTCTCGCCAATGTCGCGCGCCGCGGCCGCGCGAGTGCTGTGCAGGTGGTCGCTTTCGGTTTGGGCCTCACAATGCTCTTGTTGCTGACCATCGTTCGTACAGACTTGTTGCAAGGTTGGCGCCAAACCATGGATGACGAGGCCCCGAATCACTTCATGATCAATATTCAACCGCAGGAGCTGGACTCTGTCGCGGCATTGTTCGATTCAGCAGGCGTCCCGAAACCGAATTTCGTGCCAATGGTTCGAGCCCGCATGACAACAATCAATAGCGAGGACGTAAAGACGCGTGAGTATCCAGACCCCCGCGGTGAGTGGATGGCGAACCGCGAAGCAAATTTGTCGTTTGCAGCGAAGTTGTCGGATAGCAACGAAATTGTAGATGGTGAGTGGTGGGCCGAAGACTATGACGGACCACCGCTGATCTCGGTTGAAGAAGATGCGGCCCTTGAGACCGGGCTCAGCCTGGGCGACAAGATTGTTTTTATGGTCGCTGGGCAGGAAGTCGAACTTACCGTGGCAAGTATTCGGCGCGTCGACTGGGATTCCTTCCAACCCAATTTTTTCATGTTGTTATCACCCGGTTCCCTCGACAAAATGCCGACAACCTACGTATCGGCATTGCGTCTGACGAAGGAGAGTCAGCCCTTGCTCATTGCACTGGTGCGAAAACATCCGAGCATATCGGTAATCGATATTGAAGCGATCTTGCAGCAGGTGCGCGGCATCATCGACAAGGCAAGCACTGCGGTGCAGGCAGTCTTTGCATTTACTCTGGCGGCGGGTATTGCAGTGCTCTTCGCGGCAGTGCAGTCGACAATAGACGAGCGGCGCTTCGAGAGTGCGATGTTGCGTGCGCTTGGCGCACAGAAACGGACCGTGCTTGCTGGCGTAATGACGGAGTTCGCGGCGCTCGGTCTTGCCGCCGGTGTGCTTGCATCGGCAGGCGCATCGATTCTTGCTGCCATCGTGGCAATCCAGCTCTTCGAATTGCCGTATGTCTTCAACCCCTGGTTGTGGGTAACGGGAATCATCGCAGGCGTGTTTGTAGTTTGCGCCAGCGGTTTCATCGCCGCCAGAAGCGCCATCAACGCGCCGCCAGTTGATGTGTTGAGAGCGGCATGAGTGAAATCGAAACATTGTCTTGCGGCTTTGTGCTGGCAAGAGATACGGACGACGAGTGTCTGACCCTGATGCTACGCGCCTACCATCACTGGGATTTCCCGAAGGGACTGCGTGAGGATGGTGAGCAGGCCATCGAAGCAGCAGTTCGCGAAGTTGGTGAGGAAACCGGCATTCAGGACCTCGACATGCAATGGGGTGAGCGGTTTATGGACACCGGCCCCTATAGCCGTGGGAAAACGGCGCGTTACTACCTCGCGAGGACGGCAAGTGCAGAGGTCGTCATGGGCCTGTCGCCGGAAACGGGCGAGCCCGAGCACCACGAATGGCGCTGGGTGAGCTTTGACGAAGCTTATGACCTGTCGGCACCGCGGGTCAAAAACGTTGTACAGTGGGCAAGGCAAGTCATTGGGGCATAGGAGCACCTATTGAGCTGGCGTCGAATCGCATTCTGGTCCACGTTTGGGCTATTCGCACTGATCGTTTC
>CAYWYT010000006.1:0-23211 GCA_964462665.1 uncultured Woeseiaceae bacterium
CGTCGAAGGCATCGATATGGCTCGCGAAATCGCTGAGCTACGAATTCAATGATGCCAATCTTCTGCAACAAGCTCTGACACATCGCAGCAGCCCGGGTGCAAACAACGAGCGCCTTGAGTTCCTCGGCGACGCCGTTCTGGATTTCGTCATATCAGAAGTAGTCTACTGCTCACACCCGAATGCACCGGAAGGGGATTTGAGCAAGCTGCGTGCATCACTGGTCAAAGATGCATCGTTAGGTAAACTGGCTATGGGGCTCGGTCTTGGTGAGCACCTGATCCTCGGTGGCGGCGAGCGCAAATCCGGAGGACATCGACGCGAGTCGATTTTGGCGGACGCACTCGAAGCATTATTCGGCGCTGTCTATCTCGATGCTGGTTTCGACGCTGCCGCTGCGGTTGTCAAACAAGCATTTGGTGATCGACTCAATAATCTCCCGTCAGTAGATGACTTGCGCGATCCAAAGACACGGCTTCAGGAATGGTTGCAGGCGCAGGGATTCGGGCTACCGGAATATGAACTGGTCAAAGTGTCCGGAAAAGCACATCGACAAATGTTTGATGTCAGCTGTAGCATTCGGGATGGTGGGCAGGTTTCGACGGGCAGTGGCTCAACACGCCGTAATGCGGAACAGGAATCGGCTCGAGCAATGCTGGCAGTTCTCGGTGAGGAAGTACCGAACATATGAATACGATCTTATGAAGACAATATGCGGGTTTGTAGCAGTAGTTGGTCGGCCGAACGTTGGCAAGTCCACCTTGATCAACGCCATCATGGGCAGAAAGATCAGCATCGTAACCAACAAGCCGCAAACTACCCGGCACAGAATCCTCGCCGTGCATACGGATGGCGACACGCAGATCATTTTTGTCGATACACCCGGGATTCACCGTAAGGCGAATCGCGCCATGAATCGTATGATGAATCGCACCGCCTCTAATGCACTGGCAGACGCTGATCTGGTCCTTTTTGTAGGGGAAGCGACTCGCTGGACGGAAGAGGACGATGATGTGCTGAAGCGCTTGAAATCTGTGGATGCGCCCGTGATCGCGCTGCTCAACAAGGTCGACAGAGTGCATCCCAAGGAACGTTTGTTCGAAGCACTTGCGAGTATGTCGGCGCGGCATGAATTCGCGGAGATCTATCCGATTTCGGCGCTCAAGAAAAGCAATCTCAAAGAATTGATGGCGGCTATTCCTGCCTACTTGCCGGAGTCGCCACCTTTGTTTCCGGAAGAAATGCACACGGATCGTGGTAAAGAGTTTCAGGCGGCAGAGGTTATTCGCGAGAAGCTCACGCTGATGCTGCATCAGGAGGTGCCGTACGGTTTGACGGTACAGATCGAACGCTACGAGGTCGACGACGAGCGGGTCACCATCAATGCGGTCATTCTGGTGGACCGCGATAGTCAAAAAGGCATCGTCGTTGGTAAGGGCGGGCAAGTATTGAAAACTGTCGGGCAGTCAGCTCGCCTCGATCTTTGTGAGCAGCTGGGTCGGAGAGTACATCTCGAAATGTGGGTCAAAGTTAAGGACAACTGGTCGGACAGCGAACAGGATCTGATGCGCCTCGGATACGAGTAAATATTGGTGCGAGTCCAGCAACAAGCCGCATTCATTCTGCACCACCGGCCGTTTCGCGATACGAGCCAGATACTGGACGTATTGAGCCGCGAGCACGGCAAACTATCTTTGGTAGCAAGGGGCAGCCGCGGGCCCAAGTCTCGTCTGCGTGGAGTTCTGCGACCCTTCTTGCCACTGGCAATGTCATGGGTACAACGCTCGGACCTCGGAACGCTGACCGGTGCGGAAATGCACGGGGCGCCGATGCGATTGACCGGTGACGCTCTGCTGTCCGGGTACTACGTCAACGAGTTGTTGCTACATTTTTTGCACCGGCATGACCCGCAACCGGAGATATTCGATATTTATGTGCGCGCAATTGAAGCATTAGGCGCTACTGACGAGATTGCACCCTGTTTACGCCAATTCGAAATCGAGCTTTTGGGCGCTTTGGGTTACGCACTCAATCTCGACCATGAGGCCGGGTCGCACGATCCATTGCAGGCAGACCTCTCGTACGAATATCGATTCGAACAAGGGGCTGTACGTGTGGCGCGATCAAAGGGCCAGCTTGTATTCGGCGGGGCCGTCCTCACTGCAATAGCAGAGCAACGGTTCGAGGAACCAGAGGTTTTGAGGGCGGCGAATCGTCTGCTCCGCGAGGTGATCGGATTTCACTTGGGGGGTAAAGAACTCAAAAGTCGCAAGGTACTGGTCGAATTGCATCGACAACGAAGTTCTTCAAGCTAGAATACAGCTATGGCGAGCAACCCCTTATATCTCGGTGTCAACATCGATCATGTCGCGACCTTGCGGCAGGCGCGCGGCACGCCGTACCCGCGGCCGGCCGAGGCTGTGGCGATCGTTGAGCAGGCGGGCGCGGACAGTATTACGGTGCATCTGCGCGAGGATCGACGCCATATCCAGGATGGTGACCTGGATGCAATCATCGAAGTGATGCAAACGCATATGAATCTCGAATGCGCGGTTACCGACGAAATGTTGAGTATTGCGGTGGCCGTGAATCCGTCGGATGTCTGCCTGGTGCCCGAAAAACGCGAAGAACTTACGACTGAAGGTGGTCTCGATGTCGCTGCTCAGCTGGAAAAGGTGCGCGATGCCTGTTCGCGTTTATCCGAGGCCGGTATTCGCGCCTCGTTATTCATCGACCCCGACCCGGCGCAGCTGGATGCGGCAGTCGCGGCAGGTGCGCCTGTAGTCGAACTACATACAGGCAGTTATGCTGACAGCGAAGGCGTTGCTCAGCAAAAGGAACTGGCTCGAGTCGTCGAAGCTGCTGCCTATGGCAAGAAGCTGGGTTTGGTTATTAATGCAGGGCATGGATTGCACTATGGCAATGTTGCCGCCGTTGCCTGTATCCCGGAAATCGTCGAGCTCAATATTGGTCATGCGATTATTTCTCGCGCTGTCTTCGAAGGTCTTAAGGTCGCGGTTAGTGAGATGAAGCGCCAGATGACTGTGGCGCGTTCCCGATGAACGTCGAATGATATTCGGCGTCGGTACCGACATCGTCGAGGTCTCACGGATACAAGCCACCTACGATCGATTTGGTGAGCACTTTGTTCGACGTATCCTCATGGACGAAGAGCTTGAGTTATTTCACAAGAGCAAGTGGCCAGTCCGATTTCTCGCGATGCGCTTTGCTGGAAAAGAGGCGGCCGTTAAGGCGATGGGTACGGGATTCCGCCATGGTATCTGGCTGCGCGATGTTGGTATTACGAACAATGATTGGGGCCGACCTTTGATCATATGGTCCGAACGCGGCCGCGGTGTATGCGAACGTCTCGGCATTGGCACTGGTCATGTAAGCCTGACCGACGATGCTGGTCTGGTCATCGCATTCGCCGTAGTCGAGGCCGTAGAGTGAAGCCCATGAATTGCTTCTCTTTCGATATAGAAACCGTCCCTGACGTCGAATTCGGACGCCGTATGTGGGACCTCGGTGATATTGCCGATGAAGCAGTTGCGTCTGCTATGTTTTTTAAACAACAGCAGAAGAGCGGCAGTGATTTCCTGCCACTGCATCAACATCGAATTGTCGCGATTTCGGTTGCACTACGAAGCGGCGATACCTTTAAGGTTTGGAGCCTGGGCGAAGAAGATGCCGATGAGGCCGAGCTGGTACGACGGTTCTACGATGGTATCGAGCGCTACACGCCGGATCTGGTCTCCTGGAATGGTGGCGGATTCGATTTGCCGGTGTTGCACTACCGGGCGCTCAAACATGGCGTTCAGGCGCCACGTTACTGGGAAATGGGCGAGTCGGACCGCGAGTTTCGATTCAATAATTATTTGAGTCGTTTCCACTGGCGACATGTTGACCTTATGGATGTCCTGGCCGGATTTCAGCCGCGTGCGAGGGCGAGTCTGGACCAAATGGCAGTGCTACTCGGCTACCCAGGCAAATTGGGCATGAGTGGCGATAAAGTCTGGGATCGATTTCTTGAAGGTGGCATAGCTGACATCCGAGACTACTGCGAGACCGATGTCATCAACACCTGGCTGGTGTATCTGCGCTTTGAACACATGCGCGGCAATCTGGATGACAAGGATTTACAACGTGAGCTGCAGCTGGTTCGGGAAACCCTCAAAACGATGAATGTTCCTCACCTCAACGAATTTCTGGCGGCCTGGCCTGCGGGCTGAGTAACTCATGGGACGCCGTCGTCAAAGAGAGCCGGAAACGGCACGCATAACCGGTGTGACACATGACGGTCGCGGCATCGCAGGTGTCTCGGGCAAGAAAGTGTTTGTTGCGGGCGCTCTGGAAGGCGAAGAAGTCCGCTTTATTCGTCGTAAGTCGAAGCGTAATTTCGACGAAGCGGAGTTGCTGGAGATTATCGAAGCATCAGAGAACCGAATTGATGCTCGTTGTGAGGCGTTCGGTCGTTGCGGTGGCTGTTCTTTGCAGCACATATCTGAAGATGAACAACGGGCAATCAAGTTTAAAACACTGCAGGACAATCTTGAGCGTATCGGTGGCGTAGTACCGGATGCGTGGCTGGAGCCGATCATTGCGCCGGCATGGCACTATCGGCGTCGCGGTCGCCTTGCGGTGAAGGATGTTTCGGCAAAGGGCAGGGTGTTGGTTGGTTTCCGTGAGCGGCACGCACCGTATATCACGGACATGCATCGTTGCGAAGTCCTGGCCAAGCCAGTGGACGGTTTAATTGATCCATTGAGCGAGTTAATCGCGGGCTTGTCGATTCGAGCGCGCCTGCCGCAGATTGAGGTTGCGGTCGCCGAGAACGCGGTCGCTTTGGTGTTTCGAGTGCTGGATGCGCCATCCGATGATGACAAAGCACTACTGCGCAAATTCGGCCTCGCGAATGACGTTCGAATGTACCTGCAATCTGGCGGCCTTGATACAGTCGAGTTATTGGACCCTGACGAGCAGGTCGAGCCGCTCTTCTACACCTTGCAAGCCTTCGATATTCGAATCGAGTTTGATCCCGTTGGATTCGTGCAGGTGAATAGCGACATTAACGAGCAGATGGTAGCCAAGGCTATTGATTTGCTGCAGGTGGGGCCCGACGATCGCGTTCTCGATCTGTATTGTGGCATTGGCAATTTTTCACTGCCGCTGGCGCGACGCAGCAAGGAGGTCCTGGGTGTCGAAGGGGACGCCATGCTGGTTTCGTCCGCACGCCACAATGCCGCGGTGAATGATCTGGCAAACGCGAGTTTTCGCGTTGCCGATTTGAGCAAAATAGATGGCAGCGAAGGCTGGGTTCGGGAAGACTGGGACCGAGTGCTGCTCGATCCGGCGCGCAGCGGCGCTGCCGAAGTCGTACAACACATGCACGCCATCGGCGCACGGCGTATTGTCTACGTGTCCTGCCACCCGGGAACCTTGGCGCGAGACGCTGGTACTTTGGTGAATGAACTTGGATATCGCCTCGAATCGGCCGGCATAATCGACATGTTCCCGCATACCGCACATGTTGAATCGATCGCCGTATTTAGTCGAGACGGCAATCCTAAATAAATAATGAATACAATTGTTTAGAGCATTTATATAGAATCAACCTATGTCTCTTGGACCCGTCATGCTCGATGTGGAAGGGCTTGCGCTAACGCCCGCTGATCGCGAGCTGTTGCGCGAGTCGGCAGTGGGCGGCGTGATTCTGTTTGCACGTAATTATGAATCGCCAGCGCAGGTAGCCGATCTCGTCGCCGATATTCGGGCCCTGCGCAGCCCACCGCTATTGATTGCCGTAGACCATGAGGGTGGCCGCGTGCAACGCTTTCGCCAAGGCTTTTCCGCCATACCACCGATGCGGCTGATCGGCCGCGAATACGTCCGCGATAACAACGCTGGATTGGAACTTGCGCGGCAAACCGGTTGGTTGATCGGCGCAGAGTTACGTGCCACCGGTATCGACCTTTGTTTCGCGCCGTGCGTCGACCTGGACTGGGGTGTGAGTGAAATTATCGGAGATCGCTCGTTTCACTCAAACCCGGATGCGGTCAGCGACCTGGCCGGTGCATTTTGTCGCGGCCTGCGTGCGGCCGGGATGGCTGCGGTCGCCAAGCACTTTCCTGGCCATGGCGCAGTCGTCGCAGACTCGCACCTGAAGCTACCCGTCGATCGTCGTGAATACGGCATCTTGCTGGATGATATGCGGCCGTACGAGCGATTGACGAGTAACGGCTTGATTGCAGGCGTCATGCTGGCGCATATCGTGTATCGAGAGGTGGATGACCTGCCGGCAGGTTTTTCATCGTATTGGATAGAAACAGAGTTGCGCTCCAGAGTAGGGTTCGGCGGTGCAGTTTTTTGTGATGACCTGAGTATGCAGGCGACAGCCGCCTACGGGACGATGCCACAACGCGCGACCCGTGCATTGGAGGCTGGTTGCGATATGGTTTTGGTCTGTAACGATCGCAATGCTGCTCGGAAAGCGGTTGCGGCACTCAATGCTTATTCGAATCCACTGTCCTTGGTTCGCCTGGCCCGATTGCATGGTACCGGGCAGCTTGTACGCGAGTCGTTGTTTGCGAGCGATGAGTGGCAACAGGCGAGCGCTACCGTTGCGCGCTGGAGCGAACGTCCCCCGCTGGAGCTTGATGCTTGAAAACAATCAATCGCAAGATTCTGGAACAAGTCATCGCTGCCTCGGCAGAACCGTTGCTGATTGTCAGTATCGATCATCCGGACTGGCCTGTGGTGCTGAGCAATGCGGCATTTGAGTCTATTGGTGGTGAGGACGTACTCCAGAAACCCTTTGCAGATGTAGTTGAGCAACTCGTGGGGCGGGACCTGGCAGTGGAAGTCTCCGAGTTATTGCGTTCGCATGACGAAACCAGCTTTCCGCTAGAGCTCGGTGGACGCGAGTATTTACTCGCCCTTCGTCCCTTGCTACTTGGCAACGAGTCAGCGCCAAAATTCTACGTCGCGTACTGGCGTGCGGGCGCGGGCGCGGTTGCCGGGTCGGAAACGCATCATGAATTGCTCAAGGCAAAGCGACGCATTCGCGATCTGTCGCGTGATGACCCGGTTACGGGTTTGCTTAATGAACGTGCATTTTATGAGGTACTTGAGCACGACTGGGCCGTCGCAAGTCGTGAAAAAAGCCCGCTATCGCTGGTTGTTTTCAACCTGGACGAGTTTGCAGCGTACACCGAGGTTTTCGGACAACATGCGGCGGATTCTTGCATGCGCCGTGTTGGTCAGGCGATGCGGCGTTGCTTGCGACGTGCCAGCGATGTCGTCGGTCGAATGCAAGGCAACCAGGTGGTGGTCTTGTCGCATGCTTCCGATGCGACTGGGGTGCGGGAATTTGCAGGTCGAATATCGACGGCAGTGCGCGAACTTGGCTTACATCATCCGCGTTCAAGCGTCGCAAAATTCGTCACCGTGTCTTACGAAATCGGCGTATCGACCGATGCGCAGGAAGAAACGTCGGCGAGTACCTTTCTTGATGAGCTATTGAGCAGTTCGACTGAGTAAGGTATCGGCAGGACCGTTCTCTTCAGTCGCATCGGTCTCTTCAACCCGACTTACCTTGGCAACTACACCAAACTTTGGATGGTCGAAGTAGCGAATCTCGCCATTCTTAACAATGCGGTCTTCCTGAATTCGGAATCGAACCGGGCCATCCCGTGGCGTCGTGTCTTCGAGTGCATAGAAAGAATGGTCATCAAACTCAATCTCAATGACCTCGACCGGTGCATCCATCGATAAATCAACCACCAGGTGAAGGTAGCGCGCAAGATACAGGGTGAACGAGCCATCAAGGCCGACAGGAGGTTCTCCGAATACGCTCAGATCCATCGCATCCGTGTCTTCCTGCGGGAAGCCAGCCTGCGTCCAGCCAACGTGCATTATGGGATCGTACGCGTCCAGCAACTCGAGCTGTTCGACGACGTTGTGCATCGTAAATTCTTCTTCGCTCAAAAATAGTGCTGTCAGACCGACGGCATCCGGGTGCCGGCGAACGCGCTCTTCGACAACGATTGCCTCGATTTCTTCAGTCGGCAACTCGATTTGGTCCGCTGGAAACAGCTCGGTACCAACAGCTACATTTTCCTTATACGAAAACACGACCAGCTCGACGGTGTAGCGTTTGATCGGTACCGGTGTCTCATCCAGCAGTTCATCCTGGGCAAGCAGCAATGTCGGAGCAATTATTGCGACCGCCAGTATCTGCACTGCGAGCTTTTGTAATCGGCGCGCGATTCTTGTCATTTGCTTTCTCTGTTACCTGCGAGTCGCTGCAGAAGATTTTCGACGGCCAAAAAACGTTTTGCCAGATCGTCGTAGTCGCCGCGAAACTGTAAGCGGTGCGAACCCTGCAACTTGTATGTCTGAGCGCTATTTTGCACTAATTGCACCAGTGCGACAGGGTCGATGTGGCTTTTTGCGCCGAATATCAGGAAGCCGCCCTTATCTGCAGCATCGATTTTCTCGATGCCCAGCGTGGCGGCAGAGCGCTTGATTGCGGCGATGCGAATCAAATTTTTAGCCGGCTCCGGCAGCAAGCCAAAGCGGTCTATCAATTCAACCTGCAGGTCACGCAGGTCCGCTTCACTTGTGCATGAGGAAATGCGCTTGTACAAAATCAGACGCAAATGCACGTCAGGAACGTAGTCATCCGGGAGCAGGGCAGCGACGTGCAGATTGATGTCTACGCCTGCGTTCAGAGGGCTCTCTAGATCGGGTTCTTCGCCAGCACGAAGCGAGTCCACAGCGCGCCCAAGTAATTCTGTGTACAGGGAGAAGCCGATTTCCTGTATTTGGCCGCTCTGAGTATCGCCCAGGAGTTCACCGGCGCCGCGAATTTCGAGGTCATGCGTGGCGAGCGTAAATCCGGAGCCCAGCGCTTCGAGAGAATCTATGGCTTCGAGGCGCTTGATCGCGTCTGCGGTCATCAGCGTGCGCGGTGGCGCGAGCATGTAAGCGAACGCGCGGTGATGTGAGCGACCAACACGACCGCGTAACTGATGCAGTTGCGCCAGCCCGAAGCGATCCGCGCGATTAATGATAATCGTGTTAGCGGTTGGCACATCGATACCGCTCTCTACAATAGTCGTGCACAACAAGATATTGAAACGACGGTGGTAGAAATCCAGCATCACCTGCTCGAGTTCGCGCTCCGGCAATTGGCCGTGCCCAACCCGAATTGATGCCTCCGGCACCAGTTTGCTCAAGCGCTCGCCAATCGTGGCGATGTCTTCCACCCGGTTGTGAATAAAATACACCTGCCCGCCACGTTTGATCTCGCGCAAACAGGCTTCGCGAATCAGGCCATCACTCCATTCTGTGACAAACGTTTTCACCGCGAGACGTTCGGCGGGTGGCGTCGTGATCAGCGACATGTCGCGCAGCCCACCCAACGCCATGTTCATGGTGCGCGGAATCGGCGTTGCGGTAAGCGTCAGGATGTCGATATGACTGCGCAACGACTTAATCGCTTCTTTGTGACGCACACCAAAGCGATGTTCCTCGTCAATGATGACAAGGCCGACATCCTTGATGTCTTTGGTGTGTTGCAGCAGGCGATGCGTTCCGATGACGACATCGACTCTACCGTCACGCAGTCCGGCAACAATCGATTTGGCGTCTTTGGCCGACTGAAAGCGCGACAGGACCTCGACGCGAACGGGCCAGTCCGCAAAACGATCATTGAAGGTTTGGCCGTGTTGCTGAGCGAGTAATGTCGTTGGCACCAGAATGGCGACTTGCTTGCCACCGTGTACGGCAGCGAACGTAGCGCGCAGCGCAACTTCGGTCTTGCCAAAGCCGACGTCGCCACAAACTATTCGATCCATCGGTTTGGCGGACTCCAGATCCGCAAGGACTTCAGTGATGGTTCGATCCTGGTCATCCGTCAGGTCAAACGGGAAGCCACTCTCAAAGGCCCGATAGTCCGACTCGGGCCAGCGGAAACTATGGCCAACACGTGCCGCACGTCGCGCGTAGATGTCCAATAGCTCTGCGGCCACATCACGAATCTTCTTGATCGCGCGGCGGCGAGCCTTGGCCCATTGATCGCTACCCAGGCGGTGCAGGGGCGCGCTTTCCGGAGACGCGCCGGTGAAACGTGTAATGAGATCGAGTGCGTGCACCGGCACATACAGCTTGTCGCCGTCGGCATATTCGAGATGCAGGAATTCGGCAACGATGCCACCGGTCTCAATAGTGATCAATCCGAGATAGCGTCCGACCCCATACTCAGCGTGCACCACCGGCGAGCCTTCCTCGAGGTCGTTGAGCTGTCGAATAATGGTTTCCGGATCACGCTCGATGCGACGTCGACGATTCTGTTGCCGCACGCGCTCGCCGAAAAGCTGTTGCTCACCGATGATAGCGATACCGGCTTCGGGCAGCAGCACGCCGCTTTCAAGCGGGGCAATGGCAACGCCAATGCGAGTACTGCTTTGTACAAACGAATTCCAGTCATCGACTCGAATCAGATCCAGATTGCGGCCTGTGAGCATTTCGAATATTTGCTCGCGGCGGCCTGCCGAGTCGCAGCTGAACAGCACGCGCCCTTCGAAATCGCCAAGAAAACGCATCAACGCAGCCGCTGCGTCTTCGTAGCGGGCCTCGACCTTAAGCGCTGGCGGTAAGCGGGTAGGTAAATTACTGACGCGCTTCGAATCGGCGAGCGTTTGTGCGGAGTAGCGCACCTGCGGTAATTGCTTCAGGCGATCCAGAATCGATTGCGGGGTAGAGAAGGTCTCTTCCGCGTTCAAAATGGGTCGTTCCGGATCCAGCCGGGACAACTGGTAGCGTTCTTCTATCTCGCCCCAGCTTTGCAGCAACAGGTCTTGCAGTCCTTCCGGGCCGATGACAAGGCAATCGCTGGGCAAATAGTCCAGAAGGCCGGCCGTGGACTCGAAAAACAGTGGCAGGTAGTACTCAATGCCGCCATGTGCAATGCCGTCGGAGACGTCACGGTAGACGCGGGACTTACCCGGCTGTCCTTCAAATCGTTCGCGATACGCAGCACGAAAAGCCTGAATGGAATCCGGGTCGAGCGGGATCTCTCTGGCGGGCAGTACCTCAACCCGCTCGAGCAGGTCGCCGGACAACTGCGTTTCCGCAGAAAACTCACGCAAGGTCTCAATGTCGTCGTCGAAGAAATCAATTCGAATGGGCCCCTTCGAGCCCATCGGGAAGACGTCGATCAACGATCCGCGTACGGCGAACTCTCCATGCTCACTTACTTGCGGAACACGATAATAGCCAGATTCAACCAGCGATGCGATGAACGGCTCGCGTGGCACGGTTTGGCCGGATCGAAAGGACAAGGAGCGCGCTGCGACATAGTCGGTCGGCGGCAGTTTCTGCATGAGCACCGGAGCAGAAGCGACTACGATGCCGCGGCGCAGGTTTCGTAACTTCGACAGAACGGACAGGCGATCGGAAATAATGTCCTGATGTGGCGAGAATCCGTCCCAGGGTAGCGTTTCCCACTCGACGAAATGCTGCACGTCTGTGCTGTCGCCAACAAAGTAGCGAATCTCAGCCTCGAGCTGATCTGCCTGTCGCGGATCTTCTGCCAATACCAACATCGGGATATCCGTTCTGGCGGCCAGTTCGGCAATGGCGAGGCTGGCACTCGCGCCGATCAGGCGGCCCCACGCAATACGCTTGCCGGGGTCGGGCAAGGTCAGAGATTTTGGAAGAAGGAGCGGGTCTTGAGCCACGGTTAATTCAGGCCGGAAACGGCTGGCGATTATTACACAAAAAAAAACGCCCGGACCGCGAAGTCCGAGCGTCTTGATGTATCGTCTTAGTGGGTCTAGCGCTTCTTAACGGCGTGAACTACGCGATCGTATTCGAAGAAGACGATGAAGCCGTCATATTCCCAGCTGGAGATCGGCGGTTCGCCAACTGCAGCATTTTTTGCATTAGGGGCGCCATAGGTAGCCTCAACGCTTTCCTGAGTTAAGCCACTGGCAGGACCGACTGAGCCATTCATGGCATCGGTACCGTCCATATCCAATGTGTCAGCGCCTGCGAATCCGGTAAAGCCGAATACGAGCGCGAGTAATGTAAGTTTGCGTAGCATGTTCATTGTTAATACTCCTCTGATACCGATCGACTATATCACTCTAAATGATGACTAGAAACAGTTGATTTCAAAGGTTTTATTACTTTATTCAAAACTGTGAAACGGGTCACGATTTAGCACCGATATGGTCAGGATGTGGTTTAATGCGAGGCGATGATCAACCCCGTAGAACTCTTTATCGGGCTTCGCTACTTGCGAGCGAGGCGCCGAACACGATTCGTATCGTTTATCACCTTGATATCTCTTGCCGGCGTCGCGCTGGGCGTCGCTGCGCTGATCGTGATCCTGTCTGTCATGAATGGCTTCGAGGGCGAGTTGCGAACACGTCTTCTGAGCATGTCGGCACATGGGCAGGTATCAAGTGTGGACGGAGCTGTCGATGACTGGCGCGAGTTGCTTGCCGAAGTTGCAAGTCATCCGGGCGTAGCGGCCGCAGCGCCGCTGGTACAGATTGAAGGCATGATTCAGTCCGGCCGCGCATTGCAACCGGTAATGGCCTACGGCATCGATCCGGAGTTTGAGAAGAACCTGTCCGAGACGCCGATTAATTTACTGGAAGGTACGCTTGATAATCTTCAGCCGGGGTCAAAAAACATCATCGTCGGCCGCATCCTGGCCATCGAGCTGGGGTTGCGTCTGGGTGATGGGGTCTTGCTCTTGATTCCGCGGCCGGTCGGTGACGGTACCTTGCAGCCAGTTCTGGAGCGTTTTGTATTGAGCGGCGTGTTCGAAGCTGGCCTGCAGGAGCACGACGCGTCGCTGGCGCTGATCAATGGCAGTGATGCGGCCGCGATAATGGGCCTGGGTGACGGGCGAGCTGCCGTGCGTTTTCGAACTCATGATGTGATGTCCGCCCCAGTCACCGCGGCAGAACTGCAGCAGCAAATCGGTGCTGAGGTGGTTACGACCAACTGGACCATCGAGAACGCCAGCTATTTCCGCGCTATTCGCATCGAAAAGATGATGATGTCTCTGATTCTGTCTCTGATCATCGGTGTTGCGGCATTCAATATCGTGGCCAGCCTGGTGATGGTGGTTACAGACAAGACCAACGACATCGCCGTACTGCGTACCCTGGGCATGCGCGCCAGTGGCGTAGTAAAGGTATTTTTCGTACAGGGCGCGGTGATTGGTTGGGCCGGTGTCTTTATTGGTGTGGTGCTGGGCGTGCTGCTCGCAATCAACGTGCCGGTCATTGTGCCTTTCCTCGAACAAACCCTTGGGTTTCAGATCATGCCGGGAGATGTTTTCTATGTGACCCGCATTCCATCGGAGCTCGAGTGGGCCGATGTAATCGTGATTTCTGTTTCTGCGTTCGTCCTCACATCTCTGGCGACGCTGTACCCGGCTCGCCGTGCGGCACACGTAAACCCGGCCGCCGCGCTGCGCTACGAGTAAAGCATGAGCAACTTTTTCGAAATATGGGTCGGCAATCGCTATGTGCGTTCACGCAGCAACAACAGCTTCGTCTCTCTGATTTCCGCGATCTCCATGGCGGGCATTGCGATTGCTGTAGCAGTGCTGATCGTCGTGTTATCGGTCGTCAACGGATTTGAACGCGAACTTCAGGATCGACTTCTGACGATGACGGCTCACGCCAGCATCGAGGGCATCGAAGGTGAGCTTAGCGATTGGCCGGCGATGGCCGCAACTGCAGCGACTAACTCGCAGGTTCGCACAACAGCGCCGTACGTAACCGGTCAGAGCCTGCTGGTGTTCGGCGAACAATTGAGTGGCGCAGAACTGCGCGGCATCGACCCCATTGCCGAAAGTGAGGTGTCCAATATTGACGAGGTATTGACCGACGGGCGTCTCGATAGTCTGGCGGCGGGCGAATTCAATATTATCCTGGGTATTGAGTTAGCCGACGTCCTGAAGGTTGCGATAGGTGACAAAGTGACAGTTACCCTCGCGCAGGGGATTGTTACGCCGGCCGGCATAGTGCCGAGAACCAAGCGCTTTACGGTAAGCGGCATGTACAGAGTCGGTATGTTTGAGTACGACCGGCGTCTGGCTTTTATCAATATTCAGGATGCGCAGCGACTGTATCGATTGCGGGATGCCGTAACCGGACTGCGCCTGGCGGTGACCGACATTTACAATGCGCCGACTATCGTGCGCGACGTTGCTATAGAGCATGGCGAGGTAGTGCTGGTGTCCAACTGGCAGCGCCGCCACGTAAATTTCTTTAAGTCGATTCAAATTACAAAATCGATCTTGTTTGTGATCCTTATGCTTGTGATCGCCGTTGCTGCCTTCAATATCGTTTCGACACTGGTGATGGTTGTGAAAGACAAGCAATCAGACATCGCCATTCTCAGAACTATCGGTGCCCGTCCTTCGAGTATTCTGAAAATATTCATCACGCAGGGGAGTGTCATCGGCATCACCGGCACACTGATTGGCGTCGTAGCTGGTATCCTGCTGGCGCTAAATCTGGAGAGTATTGTGACTTTTTTCGAATCGTCATTCGGCATGAAGTTTCTCGCGGCCGATGTGTATTTCATTAGCGATCTTCCCTCAGATCTGCAGATTGCGGATGTTGTAAAGATCGCGTCCATCGCGCTCGTTCTGGCGCTGGTGTCGACGGTATATCCCGCCTGGGTGGCGGCCCGCACTGCGCCGGCAGAGGCGCTGCGCTATGACTGAGTCAAACGCAGTATTGCAGTGTCGCAGCGTTGCACGGCGGTTTACTGAGGGCGGCAGTGTCCTTGAGGTCCTGAGCGACGTGAACCTGGCGATATTGCCTGCGGAGCGCGTTGCTATTGTTGGTACTTCCGGTTCCGGCAAGACTACCTTGCTGCAGATTCTGGGCGGTCTCGATGACCCGGATGACGGTGAAGTATTTGTCGGCGGTGAGGCCATGCATGGCGGCAGCGAATTGTCGAAAGGCGAGCTTCGCAATCGCTATATCGGTTTCGTTTATCAGTTCCACCATCTGTTACCGGAATTTACGGCGGAAGAAAATGTTGCCATGCCGCTATTGATTCGACGCGAGAAAAAATCTACAGCAATCGAAAAAGCGCGTGACTTGCTTGGCCGGGTAGGTTTGGGTGAGCGCCTGACACACAAGCCCGGTGAATTGTCCGGTGGCGAGAGACAACGAGCAGCAGTCGCAAGGGCATTGATTGCCCGGCCACAACTTGTTTTAGCCGATGAGCCGACCGGTAATCTGGATGCCGGCAACGGTGAGCATGTAATGAAGTTGATGCTCGAGCTTAATCAGGAATTGCAAACCAGCCTGGTGATCGTTACGCACGACATGTCTATCGCTGAACGCATGGACCGCATCCTGGTTCTCGAAAACGGACGTCTTGTTCAGAAATAGCTTTAGTTAGCGATAGCGAACCTTTCTCTTGCGCGACTTGTAATTGCTAATCGAAAATCTCCAGAAGACATCGAGAAAAACGTAGGCGATCACTGCGCTTATTGTGCCAACTAATAGACTGCCAAGAACCAGCGGCTGCCAAATAGATATGAAGGTGCTGCCGAGCCAGGTTAACGATAATTCGATCGCAAATGGCCCTGGCTCCATGCCAAGCAGGTGGGCGCCGACTCGGTAAGAAAAATAAAACATCGGTCCAATCGTTAGTGGATTAGAGATGAAAGTTGTCACCGCCGCGACCGGAATATTGCACCGAATCCGCAATGAGCCCAGGACTGCGACCAAAACGTGTCCCGGAATCGGCAGAAACGCGACGAAGACGCCCCAGGCAACTGCCGGTACGACAGATTTACGCCGGGTCCCCCACAGTTTCTGGTCGTGCAGAAAGTGCTGGAACGGCGCAAGCAGCCGGTTCTCGACAATCTGGTGACGTTTGAACGCAAACTTCCTAAAAAAGCGCCTTGGCATTTACAACTGCATCCGATTCGATAAGAGGTAGCACAAAGCCAAAAGAGTATTCTGCGCCATGACAAGAGCCTGCCTTGGTCTGCTGGCAGGTATGTACGCGCTGCAGCTTAGCAGTTTTGCAGTTATTTCCGACTACCTGAATGCAGTATTTGTTGCCGGTGGTTTTTTATTTCTGCTGCGGCAATGGTGGCTGCTGTTTTGGTTTGTGATCGGGGTATTGCTGTACTTCATGGCGGCGCAGCAACTGATCGACTCGCGTATTCCGGCGGATATCGCCGGCGACAGTATTGTTGCCCGAGTTGAGGTCATCGGATTCCCTTCCATCGATGCCGAGACGGTTAGTTTTCTGGCACACCCCCTCGATGACGCGCGCCTGCCGGCGAAAATCAGACTGAGCTGGTTTGATCCGAAGCTCGTGATTGGCAATGGTGATATCTGGCAACTGGAAGTGCGGCTGCGGCGTCCGCGCGGGAATCGTAACCCCGGTGGTTTTGACTATGAATCGTGGCTTTTTCGTGAGCACATAGGCGCAGTGGGATATGTGGTCAACGGGTCTCGTAACCGCTTGCTTGGAGCAGGCACCTCTGACCTTACACAACGCATCCGCGTGCGTTTTGTCAGCCGGGTCGCCGAACTGATAGATGACCCGGAGCAGGTTTCGGTGCTTGCCGCGGTCGTCGTTGGAACACGCCATCTGATTTCGGCTGAACAATGGCAACGTTATGCGGCTACTGGCAGCAGTCACCTGATGGCAATTTCCGGCCTGCATATCGGTTTGGCGGCCGCCGGTGCCTACTTTATCGTGCTGCTGCTCAGCGGTACTTCGCGCTGCGGCGGCAACGCCGGCAATCACCATCGGACCGCCATCGTGTGCTCGCTTCTGGTCGCGATCCTATATGCGCAGATATCGGGTCTCGCCGTGCCGTCACGAAGAGCCAGCATAATGTTGGCTCTGGCAGCGATTAGCCTGTTGCGCATGCGCCGCCCCGACTTACTGGCTATCGTGAGTGCTACCTGTGTCGCAATTGCTGTGACGGACCCGCTGGCAACGATGGCACCGGGGTTTGTGTTGTCGTTTACCGCGGTAGCGGCCTTGATCTGGATTTCGCGTCGCCGCCGGCCCGGGCTGCCAACGCTGCAGCTCAATCTTTTGCTTGGCCTCATGCCATTTACAGCAATCCTGTTCGATCGTGTTTCTTTTGCCGCGTTACCCGTCAATCTGATCGCAGTGCCACTGTTCAGTTTTGTCACCGTGCCGTTGTCACTTATAGGGCTTGTGTTCGACGGCCCGTTCCAGCCGATAGGCGATCAGGCGATTCTCCTGGCAGGGCAAAGCGTCTCCTTGCTTGAGCACCTGTTGCGCGTGGTCGCAGCTTCCAACTGGGCATCAATTGTTGTTGCTTCGATTACCGGAGTGGCTTGGCTGTACATTTTGCTGCCAGCGCTCTGGATGCTGCTTCCATCCGGCTGGCCGGGGCGGCATCTGGCGTGGCTGGGCGTGGTGGCGATCCTGTTGCATTTACCGCGGCCGCCTGCGACAGGGTGCGCAGCGGTCACGTTTCTCGACGTCGGACAGGGCCTTGCCGTCGCTGTAAGAACGCATAGCCATACTGTGTTGTACGACAGCGGCCCGGCGTACCGCAGCGGCAGCAACGCGGCCGAGACCGTCATATTGCCGTATCTGAGAAGTCAGGGTATTCGCAGTATCGATCGTTTGATCATCTCGCATGCGGACCTGGATCATTCCGGCGGTGCTGCGAGCATTGCCGCGGCAATGCCCGTGCGCCACACAATGGCTGGTGAGCCGTTAGCGGATATGCGATCTGTGCCATGCCGGGCGGGCCAGAGCTGGTCCTACGATGGCATCGAATTTGCAGTTCTGCATCCCGCCGTTGGGTCTGATTTTGAGGGTAATGATCGCTCTTGCGTGGTACTTCTCGAAGCGGGCGAGACGCGCATTCTATTTAGCGGAGATATCGAAAAATCAGCTGAACACGAACTCGTGCGCGAGCATCGTTTACCCAGCGTGAATGTGGTGTCGGTGCCGCATCACGGCAGTCGAACATCCTCCACCGCGCCATTCATTCAGGCTGTACGGCCCTCAGTCGCCGTTGTTGCCGCTGCATATGGCAATCACTGGGGCTTTCCCAAAGACGACGTGGTCGAGCGCTGGAGGGCGGCCGGAGCCACGGTTATGAACACCGCTACCGCCGGAGCGATCGAAATGCGGGTCTGTGCCAAGACCGGGATTGAGTCGATTACCGAGTATCGCGTTCTGAACCGTCGAATCTGGCATGAGTAGCGTGTATATTTCCTTTTTCCCCAAGGTCCGTGTGTATGGTTGAGATAGTCAAATCTGGCGGCTGGTTAATGGCGCCCATCATTCTCTGTGCAATCATTGCGATGGGTATCATTCTCGAGCGTTTTTGGACGCTGCAGCAAAAGCGTGTGATTCCGGAGGACTTGACCAGCAAGGTCTGGGGTTGGGTCAAGAAAGACCAACTTGATCAAAAACAAATTCAAACCTTGCATCAGGGTTCGGCGCTTGGGCAGATCCTCGCCGCTGGCCTGATCAATCGCGACCGCAAACGTGGCGTCATGAAAGACAGCATCGAGGATACCGGTCGACATGTTGTGCATGAGCTTGAGCGCTATCTTGAAACGCTGGGCACCATCGCTGCTATTACACCTTTGCTGGGCTTGCTCGGTACCGTTATCGGTATGGTCAAGGTTTTTGCAGCGATCACGACGCACGGCGTTGGCGATCCGACTATTCTGGCGGGCGGCATCTCAGAAGCCCTGCTAACGACGGCCGCGGGCCTTTCGGTAGCGATCCCCGCCTTGATTGGCTATCGCTACTATCGCAACCGAGTCGATACGCTGGTCGTCGATATGGAAAAAGAAGCGATCAAACTGGTCGAAGCACTCCATCGGCGCCAGGAAAAAGGCTAGTACATGCGCCTGAACCTGCGTCCGCGAGCCCAGGTCGAGGTCAATCTGACCTCATTGATCGACGTGGTCTTGCTGTTGCTGATTTTTTTCATGGTCTCCACCAGTTTCGTCAAGCAAGCGCAGATCACGATCAGTCTTCCCGAGGCGGACAGTGCGACGGTTATGCCTGAATCTCCGAATCAAATCGACATCATGATTTCAGCGACCGGCATGTACATGGTAAATGGACGTGAGTTGATTAACAGCCGGCCGGAGACAATTCGTAACGCCCTACAGAAAGTCTCTAACGGCGATAACAGTTTGCCTCTGACCATTAGCGCAGATGCGAATGCAAAACATCAGGATGTTGTTACCGCCATGGACGTCGCAGGCCGGCTCGGCTTTGTGCAAATCAGTATCGCTACGGTCAATGAGCCGGATGGCGAACAACCGGGATTCGATTGATACACCATCGTGAGTAAAGAAACCGCCCCGCACGCTGCCGAAACTTACCGTCGACTCTGGCAGTACGTTCTGCCGTACAAACTGGTCGCAATGATCGCCGTTATCGGCATGGCAGCCACAGCTGTCATCGAAGGTAGTCTCGTCTATTTGCTCGAGCCGTTGTTGGACGAAGCGCTGGCGGCAAAGAATCTTGAGACAGCGCGCTGGATTCCGTTGGCGTTTGTCTTGATATTCATCGCACGCGGCATGTCGGGTTTCGCGACTGAGTATTCGTTGGGCTGGATTGGCAGAAATGTCATTAGCGCTTTGCGGCGTAGGGTTTTTAGTAAGTTTCTGACATTGCCAGCGCGATATTTCGAAGAGCGTACAGTAGGTCCGTTGTTATCCCGGTTAACTTACAACGTTGAGATGGTTGCCGAGTCGGTAACGAGTGTTGTCACAATTGCGGTTCGTGACGTGCTAACGGTAGTGGCAGCATTGGTCGTCATGTATGTACAGAGTCCGAAGTTATTGCTGTTCATTAGCATCGTTTTTCCATTCGTTGCTCTCATCGTCAAGTATTTAGGGAAGGCCTTTCGTCGTTACAGCAGTCGTATACAGGATTCGGTCGGTGAAGTTACGCAGGTGACCGAAGAAATCGTGCGTGGCAATCGTGTCGTTAAAATTTTTGGCGGCTACGAGTACGAGATCGCTAGAATAGAGGAAGTGGATGGCCGCAACCGCAAGCAGAATCTGAAGCTAAATTGGGTTCGCTCTCTGGGGGTTGCCATCACTCAGGTTATTTTCGGTATCGGTATCGCCGGCGTGATCTACATGGCGGCTCTTGAATCGATACAAGGCCGTCTGACGTCGGGCGAGTTCATCTCATTTTTTAGCGCGACGATGTTGATGCTGCAGCCAATACGAAGAATTACCAACGTCAACGCGACTATTCAAAGAGGCGTTGCCGCAGGCGGCAGTTTGTTCGAGGTTATCGATGAAGATGATGAGGTTGATGAGGGAACGATTGTCAATGAATCTATTGCGGGCCATGTCGAATTTCGCAACGTCGAGTTTACGTATGGCAGCAGCAGCGATGCCGTCATCGCCGATGTATCGGTTGCCGTAGAACCAGGAAAGTCTCTGGCCATTGTTGGCCACTCGGGCAGCGGCAAATCAACACTGGTTAGCCTGTTGCCCAGATTCTACGATGTAGATGCTGGCGAAATATTGATCGATGGAACTCCGATCCGTGAACTGACGCTGAAAAACTTGCGCGACAACATCAGTCTCGTTAGTCAGGACGTGGTGTTGTTCAACGACACTATTACGAACAATCTGAGTTACGGGCAACTGCGCAAACATTCTCATGAAGATATCTTGCGCGCCGCAGAAGCGGCACATGTGCGTGAGTTTGCCGAGGACATGCCGGACGGCCTGGATACGATGGTTGGCGATCGCGGTGTGTTGTTGTCGGGGGGGCAGCGGCAACGCATCGCCATTGGCAGGGCGCTTCTGAAAGACGCGCCGATTCTGATTCTGGACGAGGCAACTTCAGCTCTGGATACCGTTTCTGAACGGCGCATACAAGAAGCGCTCAATCTTCTGATGAGAAATCGCACCACATTGGTTATTGCGCATCGATTGTCCACCGTTGAGAAAGCGGACTGCATTATCGTACTGGATTCAGGTCGTGTGGTTGAGTCTGGTAGCCATCAAGAACTGCTGGATAAAGAAGGGCAATACTCAGCCCTGTATCACATGCAGTTTACTGAGGAGTAGGGCGCAGTCACCGTGTATAACTGGCTGCATCGCATTTGGTACGAAGGAGACGCATCCTACCGTCTTTTATTGCCATTAACGGGCATGTACTGGTTGCTGGTCGCAGCACGTCGTTGCCTTTACCAGGTCGGCATACTGGGAAGTCAACGAGCTGTGGCGCCTGTGATAGTCGTGGGCAATATCACCACGGGCGGAACCGGCAAGACGCCCGTGACGATTTGGTTGGCACGTGAGCTGAAAGCACGCGGGTTCACGCCGGGCATCGTGAGTCGTGGTTATGGTGGTAGCAAGTCATCCACGTCGATGCGAGTTGATGTCGCCAGTGATCCGGCGACCGTCGGCGATGAACCGGTGTTACTGGCGCGCCGTTCGGGTTGCCCGGTCGTAGTTGATGCAGATCGCTATCGCGCAGCAGAGATGCTGGTGGCAGACGGCGCGGACGTCATCATCGCCGACGATGGATTGCAACACTATCGACTGGCCAGAACCTACGAAATCTGTGTGATTGACGGCGCGCGTGGTCTGGGCAATCGCTATTTGCTGCCGGCAGGCCCGCTGCGCGAAACGATCGCCAGGCTCAGTGAGGTTGATCAGGTCCTGCTCAATGGCCCGTTGCGGGATTCCGAGGCCGCGTTATCAGTGGTCGAGCAAAACTCTATCGAATTCGCACTGCAGGCCAATGAAGTTAGCAGGCTAAATGGGTCACTCACCCGGCCGATCGCACGATTCGAGGGAACAACCGTTCACGGCGTCGCTGCGATAGGCAATCCGAGTCGATTCTTTGATCTGCTGCGTGCGCATGGCATGCAGGTTATCGAACACGCGTTTCCGGACCATGCTGCTATTTCGTCGCGCGAACTCAAGTTCGGCGATGACTTTGCGGTATTGATGACCGAGAAAGATGCAGTGAAGCTCGGCAAAGCCGTGGCGGACAAATTTTGGACTGTACCGGTGGAGTTAACCATGGACCCATTACTATCTGGTCCGTGGTTGGAACAAATTGCCGCACGGCTCAAAAATGACGAGGAAAAGCGATGACGGACTTCGTAGTGGTTATTCCATCGCGTTATGCGTCGGTACGTTTACCCGGCAAGCCACTGCGCGATATCAACGGTAAGCCCATGATCCAGCACGTATACGAGCGCGGCACCGAAAGCTCCGCGCGTGCGGTAGTAGTCGCGACCGATGATCAGCGTATTGCTGATACCTGCGAAGAGTTTGGCGCGACCGTTTGCATGACTGGCGATCAACATCGTTCGGGCAGTGAGCGCATAGCAGAAGTCTGCGACATCATGAACTGGAATGACGATACGATTGTGGTGAATCTACAGGGTGATGAGCCGACGATGCCGGCCGAGTTGATTGACCAATGCGCGGCGCTACTGGATGACGCTGATGCAGACATTGGAACGCTGGCTTCGCCGATTGCCAGCGGAAAAGACTTCGCTAATCCGAACGTCGTAAAAACAGTTCTCGACGACAGGGGCAATGCGTTGTACTTCAGTCGCTCGCCAATACCGCACGAAGATTTCAGCCTGTCGCTGCATCACCACGGCATTTACGCCTATCGTGCCGGTGTCTTGCGTCGATTGGTGGCGGCGCCAGCATCCGAATTGGAATTATCAGAACGCCTCGAGCAATTGCGGGCGCTCTCTTTGGGGATGAGAATTCGCGTTGCGATTCCGAGTACGCGTCCAGGGGTCGGAGTGGATACCGAAGAAGACTTACAGGCGGTAGCTACTCAAATTTGACGTGTTTCTTTAGCGGCAACTCGCGGATGCGTTTGCCGGTCGCCGCAAAAATAGCGTTCGCCAATGCAGGCGCTGCTGGCGGCGTAGCGGGCTCGCCGATGCCACGAATCTTGTCGCCATTCTCAAGAATTTTCACTTCAATAGCGGGCGCCTGCCGCATGCGGATCGCATCATAATCGTGAAAATTACTCTGCTCGACGGCGCCGTCGGCCACTGAGATTTCGCCCATGATCGCTGCAGCGAGGCCAAAATTCACGCCTGACTGAACCTGCGCTTCGACATTGCGTGGATCGAGAGCAGTACCTATATCGACGGCCGCATAGACCTTCAGGATCTTGAT
>CAYWYT010000007.1:0-22833 GCA_964462665.1 uncultured Woeseiaceae bacterium
AGACCAAACTCGAAATACTGCAGCTGACCATTGAGCGGCTTTGTGATGCTGGCTATAGCTACATTGGCATGGATCATTTTGCCCTGCCCGATGACGATCTCGTCACAGCCCGCAACAATCACACGCTGCAGAGAAACTTTCAGGGATATTCCACACATAAACGCTGTGACCTGATTGGTCTCGGAGTAAGTTCGATCGCGAATGTTGGCAATAGTTACTCCCAGAATTCAATCACAACCATGGAGTACGAACTACTTATCGAATCCGGTCGACTGCCAATTACCAAGGGGCTGGCTATTGATGATGACGACGTACTTCGTGCGGACGTCATTCAGGAACTCATGTGCTACGACCAACTTGATTTTGACGAATTTGGAATACGACACAATATTTCGTTTCGCGACTACTTCGCGGATGAGCTAATGCGCCTCGAAACACTTGCCGCAGACCGCTTGATCGAAATAGACGATAGCGGCATCACAGTAACGGAATGTGGACGCCTGCTTATGCGTAACATTGCAATGCAGTTTGATCGCCACCTCAACAAAGCCGCGAACAGCGAACAGTTTTCAAAGGCGATTTAGCCGCCGCGAATTCAGACCGTTGTTAGCCAGTTGTGCTTATCCGGCGCAGCGCCCTTTTGAATGTCCTGCAAAGCCGCACAAAGTCTCTGGACATTCGGTCCGGCGCTGCCATCGCGCACGAGGATTTCCTTGCCGTTGTACACCAGGCAACCTACCGGGGACAGGGTTGCCGCAGTGCCCGATAGCGCTGCTTCATGTGTTGCCACGAGTTGCAGCAATTCGTCGACCGTGAAGTTTCGCTCACTTACCTTGTAGCCGTTGTCGGCAGCCAGCTTGAGTATTGAGTCTCTGGTAATGCCGTGCAGAAACGACGAGTCGAGAGGTTTGGTAATGACTTCGTCATCGCTTATCAAGAGGAAGTTCGCTGCACCGGTTTCCTGCACATTGCCATTCGGGCAAAACAAAACCTGGTCAACGCCGTACTCGGCCTTGGCATCAAGCGTCGGCCCCAGAGCGGCAGCGTAATTACCGCCCGTCTTTGTGCTGCCCAACTGGTCCGTCGTTCGCGCATGCTGGTCGTCAACCAATAGCTTCAACGTTTTCGCGCCAGCAGCAAAATAGTCGCCAACCGGCGATGCAATGACAAACAAGAGTGCGTCGCGAGACGGTGCCGCGGCAGCACCAATGTTTTCTTCGGTTCCAATCAAGGTCGGTCGCAGATACAGCGAGCTCGGCGGCTCAGGGATCTCGTCAACCAGACGGGAGACGAGATCGATCACCATCTGCGCCAGGATATCGGCATCCGGCACGGGCAAACGCAGCGATGCAGCACTCTTCTGCATGCGCGCTACATGGTCCTGCAGACGATAAATGCGCGCTTTGCCGTCCTCGAAACGATACGCTTTGAAGCCTTCGAAACAGGTACTCGCGTAGTGAAACACGTGCGAAGCCGGGTGCATGGGAAGCGGGCCCATCGGCTGCATTACTGGTTCTTGCCAGGCGCCGTCGCAAAAACGGACGGACACGTACTCATCACAAAAAACTGTACCGAACTGTGCCATTGAAATTCTAATCTAGATTAAAAAAACGAGGTGCGACACTCTGCATCAAAAGCTGGGCGGTGTACAGGCTGAAATGAGCTCGCACGGATCCTTGCCCGCATTGCGAAATTGATGCGGCTGATCGCTGCGAAAATAGTAGGCATCTCCGGCGGTCAATACAGCCACCTGATCCGCTACAGTTACCTCGAGTCGGCCGCTCAGGACAATGCCGCACTCCTCACCTTCGTGCGTTATCGCATGCCGGCCGGTGCCCGCGCCAGGTTGGTAGCACTCTTTGAGAAACTGGATCGATTTGTTGTGCAGCTTGGCGCCGACCTGACGAAACGACACGCCGCCGTCGGCAATCTCGGTCAGCTCATCCGCTCGAAAAAAAATGCGTTCCGCGAAATCGACATCGTCGGCGAAAAACTCGCTCATACTGATCGGTACGCCGTCGAGCACCTTCTTCAGCATGCTGACGGTCGGATTGAGTTTGCCCGCTTCTATCTGCGAAATCGTTGCATTGGCGACGCCCGACACGCGTGCCAGTTGGCGTTGCGACACGCCCAACCGAGTCCGGATATCACGCAATCTGCGACCAATTTGCTTGTCCATTCGTTTCTGACCTACAAGTGTTTACTAAGCTAAACATTTTGATCGCTTAAACAGGTAAAATCAATGACTTATGCGGCCCCATGTACGCAATTGTTTAACATAGCTACTCGGAATACACTTATCGGCCCTTTCATCTTGCTGGACTGCAAATCATGAGCGCTACTGCGAAAAACACGGATGCCTACTGGATGCCGTACACGGCAAATCGCGACTTCAAAAAGAATCCGCGCATCATCACCGGAGCCTCTGGCCACCACTACACTACTGCAGACGGCAGCAAGCTATACGACATGTTCTCGGGGCTTTGGACGTCTGGAGTCGGCCATTGCCATCCGAAGATTGTCGAAGCCGTACAAAAGCAGGTGGCGTCGCTCGACTACTGTATGTCGTTTCAAATGAGCCACGACAAGGCATTCGAGCTCGCGGAACGGGTTGTTGATATGGCGCCCGACGGATTTTCGAATTGTTTCTTTACGAATTCAGGATCCGAATCAGTCGAAACCGCCCTGAAGATTGCGCTGGGCTACCATCGCGCCCGCGGCGAAGGCAACCGCACCCGCCTGATTGGTCGCGAGAAGGGATACCACGGCGTCAACTTCGGTGGCATGTCAGTCGGCGGCATCTCGCCCAATCGCAAGATCTTCAGTGCCAATCTGATTCCGGGCGTCGATCATCTTCGCCACACCTTGGATATTGAGAAAAACGCGTTTAGTCGCGGACTTCCAAAACACGGCATCGAGTTGGCGGACGACCTTGAGCGTCTGGCGCAATTGCATGATGGCAGCAATATCGCCGCGGTCATCGTTGAGCCGGTGGCCGGTTCTGCCGGCGTGCTGCCGCCACCTGACGGTTATCTACAGAAACTTCGCGAGACATGCGACCGCCACGGCATTTTGCTGATTTTCGATGAGGTAATTACCGCGTTCGGCCGTGTCGGAAAAGGTACTGCCGCTGAACGCTTTGGTGTAACCCCGGACATTATTACGACAGCCAAGGGTCTTACAAACGGCGTAATTCCAATGGGTGGAGTGCTCGTGCAGCAGCATGTGTATGACGCCTTCATGCAGGGCCCGGAGCATATGGTCGAGCTCTTCCACGGCTATACTTACTCTGGCCACCCGGTTGCTGCCGCGGCGGGACTGGCGACCATGGATGTGTATCAGGAAGAAGGCATTTTCGAACAGTCTGCAGAACTGGAAAGCACTTTCGCAGATATTTTGCATTCCTTCGATGATCACGAGAAAGTCATTGATGTGCGAAACTTCGGCATGATGGGTTCGATCGAACTGGCCCCACGCGACGGAGAACCAGGCGCGCGTGGCCTGGAGATCCACAAGAAGTGTTTCTGGGACGAGAAACTCGTCGTACGAAATGGCATGGATGCACTGCAGTTTTCGCCGTTCCTCAACTCCAATGTTGATGAAATGCAGGCATCGTTTGAGGGCATTCGCCGCGTAATTGACGCGGTCGAATAAAAATTAGGTTTTGGAGAAATCATGAACGCACGAGCCGCTGAAGACATCAGCACCGCCACTACTGTTGGCCACTACATTAACGGCCACTACGTCGAGGACAGTGATCGTACGCTGCCTGTCACCAATCCAGCTACTGGCGCCGTTACGAAACAGGTAGCAATGGCATCGCGCAGCACTGTTGAAGGCGCCATCACCGCAGCTGCGGACGCGTTTCCGGCCTGGCGCAATACACCGCCCGCAAAGCGTGCGAAAGTCATGTTCAAGTTCAAGCACTTACTGGAAGAACATGCCGACAAAGTCGTCGCGTTGCTGACCAGCGAACACGGTAAAGTTCTGGACGACGCAATGGGCGAGTTCTTGCGCGGCGTCGAAGTTGTTGACTACGCCTGCGGAATTTCCGAGTTGCTGAAAGGCGAACACACCAAAGACGTCGGCCCGAACATCGACAGTTGGTCGGAGTTTCAACCCTTGGGTGTCGTTGCCGGCATAACACCGTTCAACTTCCCGGCCATGGTTCCAATGTGGATGTTTCCGATGGCAATTGCCTGCGGCAATACCTTCGTATTGAAACCGTCCGAGAAGGATCCGAGCGCCCCGATGTATATTGCGAAACTGTTTAAAGAAGCCGGTTTGCCGGACGGCGTGTACAACGTCGTCAATGGCGACAAGGAAGCAGTCGATACTTTGCTTGAGGATCCACGTGTACAGGCGGTTAGCTTTGTCGGTTCTACACCAATCGCTGAGTACATTTATGCGACCGGCACTAAGAACGGCAAGCGCGTGCAGGCACTGGGCGGAGCCAAGAATCACGCTATCGTCATGCCGGACGCCGACATCGACAACGCGGTCAGCGCTCTGATGGGCGCGGCCTACGGTTCTTGCGGCGAACGTTGCATGGCGATCTCGGTCGCGGTCTGTGTTGGCGACGAAACAGCAGACACCGTCGTTGGAAAATTGAGCGAAGAGCTTAAGGGTCTGAAGGTCGGCAACGGCACGGACACCAACAATGACATGGGACCGCTGGTAACCAAGGTACATCACGACAATGTTCGCAGCTACGTCGACCTCGGCGTCGAAGAAGGGGCCGATTTGGTCGTCGACGGCAGAACGCTGACCGTCGACGGGCACGAAGACGGGTTCTTCCTGGGCGGCTGTTTGTTTGACAAGGTAACGCCTGAGATGCGCATCTATCAGGAAGAAATTTTCGGTCCGGTGTTATGCATTGTTCGAGCAGACTCGCAAGAACAGGCGATGCAGCTAATTAACGATCACGAGTACGGCAACGGCACCTGCATCTTCACCAGAGACGGTGAGGCAGCTCGCTATTTTGCAGACAATATCCAGGTCGGCATGGTCGGTATCAATGTACCGCTGCCGGTACCAGTCGCTACACATAGTTTCGGCGGCTGGAAGCGCTCCCTGTTTGGTGATCTTTTTGCTTACGGCCCCGACAGTGTCCGTTTTTACACCCGACGCAAGACGATAACGCAACGATGGCCAAAAGGTGGTGTCAGAGAGAGCGCACAGTTCTCTTTCCCGAGTAATCAATAGAACGCCTTCAGGAGCAAAACCGTGAGAAAGATCGTCATTTTGGCACTGGCAATTGCATTGCCGGCAAGCGCGCAGGATCTGGCTACAACTGTCAAAGCGACAGAGGCAGCCCCCGGAATCTATATGCTGGAAGGTGTTGATGGATTCAGTTCCAACATCGGCCTGATGGTCGGTGATGAGCATGTCCTTCTCATTGACAATGGCATGGCACCGATCACCGCCAGCCTTGTTGCGAAAGTTAAGGAGCTCTCCGGTCGATCGGTTGATTTCATCGTCAACACCCACGGCCACGGCGACCATGTCGGGTCAAACGCAACGTTGGCCGGGAATGGCGCAGTCATTTTCGCGCACGATAATATGCGCCATGCGCTGCTGGAGAACATCGATTATGCCGGCGGACCTGCCGGACTGCCGGCCGTTACGTTTTCCGACGAGGTTTCATTTCATGCCAATGGTCACCGAGCATTCGTCTTCCACGTGCCGGCGGCACATACAGATGGTGACTCGGTAGTCTATTTTCCAGATCAGAACGTCATCGATGCCAGCGACCTTTTCTTCAACAGCTTGTTTCCATACATCGACATCGATGGCGGCGGTTCTGTTGCAGGGTTCAAAGAAGGGCAGCAACGAATTCTTGACCTGGCCGACGACGAGACAGTAATTTTTCCTGGGCATGGGCCGATGGGCAACAAGTCCGATCTGCAGATCGCACTGGACATGCTCATCGATGCCGAAGCACGCGTGAAAAAACTCGTTGCTGCCGGCATGACTGAGGAACAGATACTCGAAGAGAATCCGCTCGAGATCTATCACGAACAATGGAATTGGGGTTTTATAACCACCGAACGGATGACGAAAACACTTTACAGGTCACTCACAGATGGATAATCAAAAAGCAGCAGATTTCGTAAACGGTATCTGGGATGAATCCATCATCCCGGAGCTTTGCGAGTACATTAAGGTGCCTAACAAGTCGCCACTGTTCGATCCCGACTGGGAACAACACGGCCACATGGACAAGGCGGTTCTCATGCTCGAGGCATGGGCGCGCCAACAACCAATCAAGGGAATGCAGGTTGAAGTCGTTCGCATCGAAGGGCGCACTCCCATCTTGTTTATCGACATTGCGGGTGCTTCCGACGACGTGGTTCTTTTGTATGGCCACTACGACAAACAACCGGAGATGGTCGGCTGGTCTGACGAATCGGGCCCATGGGAACCATCCATCCGGGACGGCAAATTGTATGGTCGTGGTGGTGCTGATGATGGTTACGCCACATTCGGATCGCTAACCGCAATTCGAGCATTGCAGGAACAAGGCATTCCGCATGCTCATTGTGTCGTGCTAATTGAAGGCTGTGAAGAAAGCGGCAGTTTCGATTTGCCGTACTACATTGACCTGCTAAAAGATCGCATCGGATCTCCCGACCTGGTTGTCTGCCTTGACGCCGAGTGTGGTAATTATGATCAGCTGTGGTGCACGACATCATTACGCGGCAACCTGACCGGCTCCTTGCGCGCCGAGGTTCTTACCGAAGGCGTGCATTCGGGCAGTGCCAGCGGCATCGTCCCTTCCAGTTTTCGGGTGCTGCGCAATTTGCTGAGCCGCATTGAAGATGAGTCAACGGGAAAGCTAAAACCTGCTGGCCTGTTTGTCGATATTCCGCAACAGCGCACAGAACAGGCGGCCAAAGCGGCAGAGACACTCGGTGAATCCGTATATTTGAAGTATCCATGGGCCGTCACCTCTCCGAGCCCAGACGAATCTCCCTATGAACTCTTGCTCAACAATACCTGGCGCCCGGCGCTTAGTGTTACTGGCGCCGACGGACTGCCGCCTCTCGTTGATGCTGGAAACGTACAGCTACCGTTCAACACCTTGAAATTGTCTTTCCGCCTGCCACCAACCTGCGACGGCGATGCTGCCGCGGAGGCGGTCAAGACGACGCTCGAAAGCGATACACCGCCACTGGCCAACGTCGAGTTTCATGTTGAATCGACCATGGCCGGATGGAATGCACCACCGGTCGCTGATTGGCTCGAAGCATCAATGAACAGAGCTTCGGAAGCCTTTTTTGGCAAGCCGTCCATGTATATGGGCACCGGCGGCACGATTCCGTTTATGGGCATGCTGGGAGAGAAATTCCCTGATGCGCAGTTTTTGGTTACGGGCTTACTCGGACCGAGCTCCAACGCTCATGGACCGAACGAGTTCTTGCACATTGAAACGGGCAAGCGGCTAACGTCCTGTGTGGCTCAGGTGCTGGAGGATCATTGCAAGCGTTAGCAGCAACGAATCTAATCGTCGCAAGATCTTGGTCAGGACTGTCGGTATGTGAGTGCTGTAATCTGCTCCGAGATAAGTCCAATCAGGAATACGATGACTGCCGCACTGAGAAGTAACATGCTCATGTTGGTGAATCGACCTGCTGTCATGTACGTGTACACGTAGTTGCTAAAACCAGCCAGGAAAAACAGGGCACTAGTCGGCAAGAATATTTTAAGTGGCGAATACAAGGTCGCGATCTTGAAAATAATGACGAGAAAGCGAATGCCATCGCGAATCGGTCGAATATGACTCTTGCCGGTCCGCTTTGCCGCGATAATTGGTTCAAAACAAACGGGATATCCGGACCGCAGGAAGGCCATCGTAATGGTCGTAGGGTAGGAGAAACCATTCGGTAGCAGATACAAGAACTGCTTGAACAAATGGGCTTTTGCCACTCGAAATCCAGAGGTCAGGTCCAGGATTCGCCGACCACTTAGCTGCGACGCTATTTCGTTGTAGACGCCGTTCGCAAACAGTCGACCAACGCTGGCATGCGAGCCGGAATCCCGCGCACCCACAGCCATCATGTAGCCGTCGTCAAGCTTCGCCAACAATTTGCCGAGATCACGCGGATCATGCTGCCCATCTGCATCCATGAACGCCAGAATCGCACCGCTGGCAGCCCGCGCACCGCTTTTGACGGATGCCCCATTGCCGAGGCTTTCCGGATGGCGCAGCACAATGGCACCGGCGCCTTCAGCTAACGCGCCTGTTTCATCGCTGGAGCCATCGTCAACGACGATTATCTCAGCGTCGGGATACTCGGAACGAGCCGTGCTAACAACGCCGGCGATAGACTCTGCCTCGTTCTTCGCCGGGATAATGATCGACAGCGACTTCGAAAACTCTTCTTCTATCATTGCCACACTTTCTCCAACTCATCAATGTAGACCGCTAATTCGTCCAGATCCCGATTCCAGTTTACGGCTCGCAAGGGATTCCAGGGTGCGGCCACTCTAGCATCGTCAATGTATTCTCTGGCTGCGTCAAAATCTCCAACTCCACCCAGCGTGGTTACCATCATCATATTGAGTTCCAGCGTCGGGCCATATGCAATCGCCGCCCGCAAATGCTCAAGGGTTCCTGCATGATCACCTTGACGGCGCGCGATGCCCGCCTCCAATTTTTCGCTAAATCGATTGTAGAGCGAATCGCCGACGTAGCGAGGGTTGTTGCGCAGCAATGATGCCAGAGCAGATACCGTATCTATACTCAGCGCAGGGCAATCCGTAGCTACCGCCGCGTCAAGAAGTTGCGACAGCATCTTGCCGGCAGTATATGTGAATGTCACAGACGGCAAGTCGCGCCGCAACTGGCTCAAAACCAGTTCTTGATTCGTCGTTTCGAAATAGCGACACAGCAGATTCAACTGCTGAATACGGAGGTATGCATGTTGCGGGTTACGAGTAGCAAATTCGTCGATCGTCCGAACTGTTCGTAGCGGCCCTTCTTCAGATAATTGAAATGACGCCATGGTTGTCACGGCACGTACTGAGTCCGGATAACGCATGGCCCAATAACGAGAGGCCATGGACGGCTCACCCCAAAGCGACGCGAATACGATCAGGAAGTAAGCGTTGATGGCGACAAATATCGTCACAGCGGTGAAGCCGAGACGCGTAATTCGCCATTTAGATACCGACAAGAAAGTGCCTAGTGCCAGTATGGGGCCAATGATCGGCATGTAATTTCTGTGTTCGAAATAGGGCTCCAGCGCCAAATGCGTCGATTCGATCAAGTGTCCGGCCAGATACCAAAGTACGGCCAAAGCAAACAGCGGGTATCGACGCCGCCAGATGATCGCGCTAACCGCCAGCGCAAGCCACGAGACACAGGCGACCAAGGTTGCCGGTTGCAACAAGCTGCGTGCCACCGTCGGCGGATCTTGAAATATGCCAAGCGTATCGGGCCTGCCAAGTAACGCTTTAAATAAGTAGACCCAAAGCAATTTTGCTTCGGTCATTAGTCGCTCGCCCGCAGTGAACCCGCGGCGCTGCACCAGAGCCTCCGGATAGGAACTGCTCATTGCCAGATAGGTGACGATCATCAACAATGGCGCGCAAAGAAATACAGCCTGCCAAATTCGCCAGGTTCGATTCTCGACGTTCCCCGGTCGTTCAAGGACAGTGGCTTCTAACACCAAAACGAAGACGGGCAGGAGAACGCCGGATTCTTTACAAAACATCGCAAGTGTCGTGCCGACGATCAGGCTGGCACTCATCCACAATAAGGCTCGTTGCGGTGCCTCGTTCAAGCGGCTTCGAGCCAGCAGGTACCCTGCCAGACCCAACAACATGAACGTCGCGCTCAACGTTGTCATTCTTTGCACAACCAGCATCGACGCCGTCGCTAGCAGAGGTAGTAGCACCCAGATACTCGCGACCACCACCGCATTCGTCGTCGCTCTACCGCGATCGATCGCCAGGCATAGCGACAGCCGGAACACGAAAAATGCAAGTAGCGCCGCGTTTAGAAGATGAATTAGGACGTTTGTCTGCAGAAACGTGGATGCACCCTGCCCCCAGCTCTCGGCTTGCCAGGCGAATGTCGCTAACGCAATCGGTCTTCCCAGCGGTCCAGCGTTGCCGGATAAGGTGAATCTCAGCCCGCTATCGAGATCGCTGACGCGGGACAGGCCGCCGAGATTGGAAACATCATCTAGTTGAAATGCGCCGCTTAACGCCGGCCGATAGCAGGTCCAGGCCAGTAACAGGACCAGAGCAAATGCAACGAGTGCTATGCGGTGTTCTGTAAACGGCCTTTCGATCACGAGGTCAGCATAATCATGACGCCAGCGGCGATAGCAGAGCCGATTACTCCCGCTACGTTTGGCCCCATCGCATGCATTAGCAATATATTCTGTGGATTGGCTTCAAGGCCGACTCTATTTGCGACGCGCGCTGCCATCGGTACCGCCGACACACCCGCCGCACCAATTAGTGGGTTGATCGGATGTTTGGAAATTTTATTTAGAAACTTGCCCATGAGTAAACCGCTCGCCGTCCCGATCGCAAATGCGACCAATCCCAAGAGCAAGATACCGAGTGTGCTTGGCACGAGAAATTGATCGGCACTGAGCTTTGAGCCAACCGCCAGACCGAGAAAAATAGTAACAATATTGATTAGCGCATTTTGTGTTGTATCGGACAGGCGATCGACGACACCGCACTCGCGCATCAGATTACCGAAACAAAGCATGCCGAGCAGCGGCGCAGCGGAAGGTAGAAGCAAGGCAACCAGAAGCAGTAATACGAGCGGGAAAATGATCCGTTCTGCCTTGGACACATCGCGCAACTGCACCATCTCGATTTTGCGTTCAGCCTCAGTAGTCAACGCCCTCATGATCGGCGGTTGAATGAGCGGGACCAACGCCATGTATGAATATGCGGCGACGGCAATCGCGCCCAACAAATGCGGCGCCAGCTGCCCGGCAACATAAATCGCCGTCGGTCCATCGGCGCCACCGATAATTCCAATGGCGGCTGCTTCGCGCACCGAAAAATCCATGATGCCCAGCGAAGACAGCCCTAATGCACCCAGCAATGTCGCGAAAATACCGAACTGCGCTGCGGCTCCGAGAAACAATGTGCGTGGATTGGCGAGCAAAGGACCGAAGTCGGTCAGCGCGCCCACGCCCATGAAAATTATGAGCGGGAATGCCCCCG
Source organism: uncultured Woeseiaceae bacterium (assembly GCA_964462665.1). GTDB lineage: Bacteria > Pseudomonadota > Gammaproteobacteria > Steroidobacterales > Woeseiaceae > UBA1847. The sequence goes on from CAYWYT010000007.1 coordinate 11,200, forward strand.
TCTCAATGCCGATAATATAAGTAAGATGCAGCAGCCCGTCGCCCGTCGCTATCTCGACACCTGGAATATTGGATAGCAGGCCGCCAAAACCGATCGTCACCAGTAGCAATGGTTCGAATTTGCGAACAATTCCGAGATACAAAAGCAGGAGACAGACGCACAGCATGAGTATCTGGCCGCCTGTGATTTGGTACAGGCCGGACCCTTGCCAGATTTGTGCAACGAGGTCCATGGTCTAAGCTATCGCAACCAGTGGATCACCTACTGAGACAACATCGCCCTCGCTAACATACACATCGATCACCGTTCCGGATTTTGGCGCACTAATCGCGGTCTCCATTTTCATCGCCTCAACAACCAATAGCGGTTGCCCTTCGGTGACTTGCTCACCTGGCGACACATGTACTTTAAAGATGTTTCCGGCAAGGACAGCTTTGACCGCATCACCTGCAGTAGCTGCTGGAGCGGCAGCTGTTGCTACGGGACGTACATCGCTTAACTGTCCACTCTCGGCCACTTCAACCTGGAAGCTCTTGCCATTGACGCGAACGGAATAAACAGATGCCGCCTGGTTTGATGCCGCACCCGCAGCTGCGGGAGCCGTCGACGCTGCTACTTTCGCATCAGGCAACGGCTCGAATACGTCCGGGTTATCTCTGTTCTCGAGAAAACGCGTTCCCATCTGCGGGAACAGTGCGTAGGTGAGAACATCATCGATTTCATCGTCAGCGACTCGAATACCCTTCCGCGCCGCGAGTTCTTTGAATTCCGCCGTTTGTTTCTCGACCTCAGGTTCAATCAAGTCTGCGGGCCGGCAAGTGATTGGATCAGCTCCCTCCAAAACTCGCGCTTGCAGGTCTGAATTTACGGCTGCGGGCGTCGCTCCATATTCGCCCTTCAATATTCCGGCTGTCTCTTTCGATATGATGCTGTAGCGATCACCTGACATGACGTTGATCACTGACTGGGTGCCGACGATTTGCGATGTTGGCGTAACCAACGGCAACATGCCGAGATCTTTTCGCACCCGTGGAATTTCCTCGAGAACCTGATCGAGCTTGTCGCCCGCGTTTTGCTCACGCAGCTGACTCTCGAGATTGGTCAGCATGCCGCCGGGAACCTGAGCGACCAGGATTCGGGAATCAATGCCGCGCAAGGCGCCCTCGAACTGAGCATATTTCTTGCGCACCTCTCTGAAGTACGCCGCAATTTCCTCAAGCAGTATTAAGTCGAGACCAGTATCGCGCTCTGTACCGGCGAGAATGGCAACTAACGATTCCGTCGGCGAATGACCATAAGTCATGCTCATCGACGAAATCGACGTATCGATATTATCGATGCCTGCCTCTGCAGCCTTAATACAGGTTGCCGTGGACATTCCAGTGGTGGCGTGACAATGCATATGTACTGGAATGTTGAGCGCACTCTTTAGCTTGCTTACCAATTCAAATGCCACGTAAGGACGCAGCAGACCCGCCATGTCCTTGATGCATATCGAATGTGCACCCATGTCCTCGATCTGCCGGCCCATGTCTACCCATAACTGCATGGTGTGAACCGGACTGACGGTATAAGAAATAGTGCCTTGCGCGTGCTTGCCAACAGCCAGTGTCGCCTTGATCGCCGTTTCAAGATTGCGCATATCATTCAGTGCATCAAAAATACGGAAAACATCGACGCCGTTAAACGCCGCACGCTCCACAAATTTTTCCACCAAGTCGTCTGCATAGTGACGGTAGCCGAGAATATTCTGGCCACGAAACAACATCTGTTGCGGTGTATTGGGCATCGCCGCTTTGAACGCTCGAATACGTTCCCATGGATCTTCACCGAGATACCGAATGCAGGAGTCGAAAGTTGCGCCACCCCAGGTTTCCAACGACCAGTATCCAATTTGGTCGAGTTTTTCCGCGATCGGCAGCATGTCGTCAATTCGCATGCGGGTCGCCAACAGGCTTTGGTGTGCGTCACGCAGTACTACATCGGTAATTCCGAGGGGTTTTTGTTCGCTCATAGTCTCTTTCTGGTTGTTGCTGTGGTGGTCAATGATTGCGGTGTTTGGAAATAGCTGCGCTGATCGCAGCAACTTCTTCGTCAGTAGCGCCCGCATCGAGCGTCTCGCGTTGAAATCGTATTAATGTTTTGGACATAAGAGTCATCACGACAACCAATGTCGTCAAGAATGCGAACACTGTACCCATACCGGCCAGCATTAGTGTCAGTCCCTGATCGAAGAGCTCTGTTTGCATGCGCGAAGATTATACGCGAATGCGGGGAGGCGTGACTATCCGGTATAATTACGTTTCAGATGAAATGGAATACGCAATGAAACTGCCACTTATTCGTATGCTCATGATCGCGGCCTGCTGCACGACGCTCGCCTCGTGTTCTGAGTCAACATCGCCGGAACAACAGACCGCCGACTCGACGCCTGTCATAAGTGGCGACGCGGTATTCGCCCATGTCGCACTACTTGCGGACGACCTCTATGAGGGTCGCGAAGCGGGCAAGCGAGGCTATCAGCTCGCGGCTAAGTACGTTGCTACTCAGTTTTCCACGATGGGGCTCGCGCCGGGAAACAACGACAGTTATTTTCAAACGGTTACTTTTGCAACCGCTAACGTGATCGAAGGGTCGCGCGAATTGACCGTTTCTTCCGCCAGTGGCGAACGCAGCTACGAGACATTTAAAGAGTTTACGTCCAGTCCAACCTTGGGCGAAGAAGACGTCACGATTACTGCACCGCTCGTATTCGTCGGCTACGGCGTCAATGCGCCGTCCATTGAGAGAAACGACTACGAGAATGTCGATCTCGAAGGCAAGATCGCCGTCGTGGTCGCCGGTGCGCCAGCAGCGCTGGGTAGTGAAGTCCGAGCTTTCTATCGTAGCGGCCGCTATCACAAGTCTATCGAATTGGAAGAGCGTGGCGCTGTCGGCGCTATCTTTCTGCAGCACCGACAGATTGCATCTGAGGCTGGTGTTGTACGTGGTTCCAAATCTGACAAGTACTGGTCCATAAGCGAGCATGACGGTCCCAAGTACGCATTCGAGGGTTTGCAGGTGCAGGCGTTCATGCTTGAGCAAGGCGCCCGCGAGTTATTTGCGGAAAGCCCGCTGTCGTTTGACCAAATGTCCGCGTCGGTAGAGAACGAGACATACACGCCGATGGACCTCAAAGTTGCTGCGACTATCTCGCAACGCATCAGCACTGGAACCATTACGGGTGACAATGTTGTGGCGGTTCTGCGCGGCAGCGATCCAATATTGAAAGATGAATATGTTGTGCTGAGTGCACACCTCGATGGCAAAGGCCTTGGGCAAGAGTCAGGAGATAATATCTATAACGGCTTTTACGACAACGCATCCGGCATTGGCACGATGCTCGAGGTAGCGAGAGCACTAGTCGAGTCAAGCGTCCGCCCTAAGCGATCAATCATTTTTGTCGCGACGGTCGGTGAGGAAAAGGGTTTATTGGGTGCGGACTTTTTCGCTGGCAATCCGACAGTTCCGATTGGGTCAATCGTCGCCAACGTCAATATGGATATGGTCATGTTGATGTGGAAAGTTCAGGATGTCGTAGCATTTGGCGCTGATCATTCGACGCTTGGAGAGATCGTCCAGCGCGCCACTGACAAAGTCGGTATTGAGCTCAGTCCTGACCCGTTTCCGGAACGCGGCTATTTTACGCGTAGCGATCAGTTTCCGTTCGTCCAACAGGGCGTACCTGCCGTTTTTTTCGCGACCGGATTCAAGACGTCGGAGCCCGGTGTTGATCCGGAAGCCCTGTATAATCACTTCATGCAAACGCACTACCACGGCGCGACGGATGATCAGGAACTTCGGTTCGATAGAGAGTCTGCAGCAAAGGTAGCAACCGCGAACTTTATGATCGCATTGGAGATCGCGAATACTGAGCAAAGACCGCGGTGGCATAAAGATGACTTTTTTGGCGGTCTTTACGGTACGGAATTGACACGGACGGAATAAAACAATTTTCTAGAATATTACTAGGGGGCCTGCTGCTTGGTGCTTCGGCTGTGGCCGCCTTCGCCGCTGACAGCAGCGTCGCTGAAGAGCAGCCCAAAGCCGACGAAAACGCCATTGATGTAGCGCAGCTGGAAGCCGAGGGCACCATCGTCGGCAACATCGTGCTCGTTAAGAGTGACGTTTTCGATCTTACAGATGAGCGTGAGAACAATTTTCTGTATCGACTTATTAATAAGCTGCACATCATCACCAAAGATCAGGTCATTGAGAAACAGCTACTCCTCAAACCCGGTGACCTTTACTCGAAGCGACTGAGCGACGAATCGGAACGTATTCTGCGCCGCAATCGCTACCTCCATGATGTGGCAATCACGCCCACCGCAAAGCGGGACGGCGTCGTAGATCTGCGTGTTTCGACACGAGATGTGTGGACGCTAAAACCAAGCCTGTCTCTGTCGCGAAAAGGTGGCGAAGACAAAACGATATTGGGGCTCCATGAACTTAATCTGTTTGGCCGCGGGCAGACCGTTCGTATCGAACGGATTGACGACGTTAATCGCACCTCGAATTCGTTCGAGTTCGGCGATGCACATTTTGGCGATAGCTGGGTATCGACAGATCTGCTGCTCGCCGACAATTCAGACGGCCACACTAAACGTCTCGCCATAATTCGGCCCTTTTATGCTCTGAATACTCCCTGGTCGGCTGGTGTGACGGCTCTAGACAATGACCAGCGTAGCACCCTGTATGACCTTGGCGATCCAGCCGCAGAGTACCGACACGAACGCGAAAGATTCACGGCGTTCGGCGGTTGGTCCGCGGGCTTACGCGACGGTTGGGTGCGCCGCTACACAGCAGGCGTTGTGCGTGATGACAATCGTTTTGGTGAGGTCGTCGACGGGACATTAGCAGCCGCCATTCCTGAGGACCGCGAATTGTTATACCCGTTCCTTGCGCTTGAGTTGGTTCAGGACCAGTTTGAAACGACCCGCAATCGCGAACAGATCGGAGAAACCGAGGATTTTTTTACTGGCACACGCTTCTCGGCAAGGCTGGGCTTTGCCGACGAAAGCATTGGGGCCGATCGCGACGCAATCTTGTATACAGCCAGTTATAGCCGCGGATTCGGCTCTATGGACAAGACTGCGCTACTCGTCTCGACGTGGGCTAGCGGCCGTGAGGAAAGCGGTGGTTCTGCAAATGCGTTAGTTGGGATCAGCGCCCGCTACTATCGCCAGCAGTCAGAGAAACGTCTTTTCTTCGCGACCATCAGGGGCGTGCACGGGCACAATCTTGATCTGGATAACCCGGTGGAACTCGGCGGCGATACCGGTCTGAGAGGCTATCCGCTGCGTTATCAATCCGGCGATGCAAGCTTCTTGTTTACCGTCGAGCAACGATATTTTTGGGATTGGTACCCATTCCGCCTGTTCAGAGTTGGCGGTGCGATTTTTGTGGACGTGGGTCGAACCTGGGGTGGCAACCCAGTGGGTAGCGAGAGCGTCGGCTGGTTGCGCGACGTGGGCTTTGGGTTCCGATTCGCGCCAACCCGCACAGGGGCAAGAAAGATCCTGCATCTCGATATTGCTTTTCCTTTGGACGGAGACGCGAGCATCGACGACCTGCAGATCCAGTTGACGTCAAAAAAGAGCTTCTAAATTCGAAAAATTACTAGAACCGGCGCCATCGCAAGCGGGACCCATTGCGGTTATTGCGCCAATGGCGGTCGAGACCGGGCTCGCCGAATGTCGTAACGCCGGTGCCAAACGCATCCATTTTGTTACCCATTCTATTGGCGGAATTCTGCTGCGTTACTCCCAACAATCCTCGCCAATTCCGGATTTAGGGCGCGTCGTCATGCTTGCACCACCTAACCAGGGCAGTGAAGTCATCGACGTCACCCGCGACTGGCCAAGCAGTAACATATTCGCCGGCGAGGCTGGACTGCAGCTCGGAACCGGCCCTGATAGCGTTCCACGGCAACTGGGCCCGGTCGATTTTCTGGTCGTCGACAACTCACATCGCCACATTACTGAAAGCGAAGAAGTTATTCGGAATACAAAATCGTTTCTGCGCGACGGGGCTTTCGTTGATTCGCTTGTGCAGTCGATCGCCCTTGAGCTGCCGGGCCTGCCGGGCAGCTAGTTACAGAGCTCGTCCTTCTTGGCGCGGGTCTCAGAGATAGTTCGTGCCACATCAGCTTTGCTTAGATACTCGCGTTTGCCGTCCGCATCGGTCTTGTAGAGCTGCGGCGCATTCATGTACGAGTCATAGATCTCCGTCGCCCGCATACAATAATATTCTTCAGCACGCTTTCTTTCGGCACGCTGTTCAGCCGTTTCGCCAGGGTATGCGTAGCCCTCTTCAGTAGGGGCAGAGGCGGATCCAGCGGTCTCTTCGAGCGTGCCCTCAGAAAGCCAAACGAGCTCTACAGATACGGCATCTTCGTGATCCGGGTGGTCAGCATAGTGAATCTTTCCGGACTCATCGACCCAGGTATAGATCGGCCGCATCGTGTCGACGAAATGAGTCTTGCCAAACGCGTCGACCCATTTCCAGATGTCGGCGTTGGCTGTCTGAGCCAGGCCTAGAATAAGTACGCAAATTGTAATCAGCTTTTTCATGAGCTCTCCAATACATGCTAATTATGGGCTATTAAACCCATTTTTCGCTTGATTGGCGTCACAAATTTGGCATTTACCTAGAGTTATCCAGACGTGTCTCCAGCGCGTTGATTTGTCGCTGTTGCGCCTGAATGACCTTCGTCAATACGGCAACGATATCCATGGTGCTCAGGCCCGTGCGGTCACTGGTAGCGACAATGTCCGGTACGTCCTCAGCGATGAAACCCACATGCTGCTCGACCGTATCGGTCTTGTAGTTGAAATGTACTGGCTCAAGTCTCTCGAGCGCAGCAAGTGCATCGTCGAGCGTCAGAACCGCAATGTTCTCCTTTTTCTCCCGCGAAGAACTGTTAGTCCACACGCCACCTGCGGTGACGTGTGCGCCACTCGCCATTTCCAACGGGTATGACGGTCGTGCCGAGCCAATACCTACGTTGCCGTCACGGTCTATTGTTATTCGATCTACCGACCCTGCGCCGATCGTCAAAGTGCTCGCGCGATTGTGCATGATGTAGCCAGTATCGCCGTCCGCCTGAGTGATCATCAGGCCCGCCAAATTGCTGTTGCGGTCATGGATTTGCACGCTGCCGTTCACCTCGAGGCGTTGCGTTGGCTCGTCTGTTCCAATGCCTATCTGATTACCGTTATCGAAAACCTGTGACGTATTGCCGGTCGTTTTGTTCTTGAATTTCACCAGATATCCGGGATTGCCTTTCATAGAACCATCGCCATCAACTCCCGGAGGACCGATAGGTCCAGGGGGGCCCGCAGGGCCAGCAGGTCCCATTACCTCTTCTGCAGCAGCGACAGGTAAATCAGCCACCACCTCTGGTTCGGGTTCTGCTTCTGGCACAACTTCTGGCTCCGGTTGCAGCGTCTCTTCGACGACGGGCTCGGGCTCAACTACGGCCTCGACAGGATCTGGCTCTGCAATTTCTTCGGCGGCTGCTTCGAGCTCGGGCTCGGCGGCCTCATCTACCGCCTCCTCTGCGACCTCCTCGACGACCGTTTCGGGCTCGGCCTCAGGCTCGACGGTTTTCTCAACGCCTTCCTCGACAATAATGACCGTCCAATCGGCACTGATATAACCAGAGTCACCACCTTCAAGGCGCACCTCGTTCCAGCCGTCGGCGGATGCCACGAATGGCAGCGAAGACCCTTGTTTCAGACGGCCAACAGTTTCGGCGCTACTGTCCGGCGCCTGCCGAATATTGACGTGTGTATCTACTGTATCCACGGGTACGACCGTGTCCGCGATACCAACTATGGGTAATGCGACGGTCGCCAGGACGATTAGAACCTTCATGGTCTGCTCCAGAACCAGGTGAGACACCCTTTGTGCCATATCTGATGGCACAAAAAGGTGATCCAGTTCTGCTCTTTAGCGTCTGCGTTAGGCGATGTTGCGCTGTACGACGCCAATCAGCTTGAAACCCTGCCAAAGCACGATCCATACGCCGATCATCAAGCTTATTCCGGACACGGTGAACACGATCAGGAATGGGCGAATTGAGAGCATCATGTCCTGGAATGAAGCACCGTCGTACAGCCCCTTACCGACCCCGGCAAGCACCAGCGCGGTAAAGAATACAGCCAGCGAGATATTCGCCATCCAGAATCCGAACTTCACCTGGCGCGTGCATTCCGTATGCACATTGTCCGGCAGTTCTTCTCGAATCACGTAGAAAATTGACGCAAGCAAGATCATTGAGTTAATGCCAATCGTGCTGCCCATCGCGTGAGCAACGGTGATGTGCGTTCCGTGCGTTATCAGATTAAGTGCCGGCACGGAGATAACCAGCGCCAAACCGAGGTTGATGAAGACCCAGATATCGGCGGCAAACAAAAACCGATAGGCATTGCAGTAGCGATTCTTCTGCCAGTCCTCGAGCGAATTACGCCAGTCCCAGATAATTTTTCCGAAAATGAACAGTTCCGTCATGCTAACGAAATAGGCGAAGGTTCGAATCCATGTTTCGGAAGGTACCAGGTAGGTATGGTGTGCCCAGCCAAACATCAAATTAAAGAAGCCCAGGAAGAACAAGCCGAACGCCATTTTCGATTTCGCGTACTTGTCACTGCCGCCGATTCGAGTCGCGAGATACAGCGCGGTGCCGTAAACCAGCATGTTCCAGGAACCGGTTAGTGCGCCGTAGGACTTCCACTGCACCATAATTTCGCGAACCATCGAGTCGCGGAAATGCGGTATTAGATACAGATGCGCTTCGGTATAGGTCAGAAAGAAAAATACGATTCCTGTAGCCCACATCCAGTAGTAGACAGGCCACGGTTCCTTCTCCTGGCGCACGGTCATGAAATAGTTGATACCGAATAAAATCCACGTCAGGAAAATCGGCAGGCTAAGTATAGGCGGAAACTCGAAGTATTCGCGGCCGCCGAACTGGCCCGATAAGTAGCAACCGAGAATTGCCAGGCCAGTAACGACGAAAACCCAAAAGTGAATATTGGCAGCGCGTTCGGACCAGAGCGTGTAGTGACATTGGCGCGGCAGGTAAAAATAAATGCCCCCGATCGCGATCAGAAAAATCCACGACACGACCAGCGATACATGCAACGGACGCGTCTTGGTAAATAGCAATTCCTGCAGAAAATCAGGAAACAAAAACTGGAAGCCGCCGATTACGCCGAAGAACATACCTGCAGCCAGTGCAAGCATCCCCAGTCGCATGAATCGTAGGCCGGCGAATGACTTATTTGCGGCCATCATTGTGGGTCGTCCTCTTGCTCAACGGTTCCGTACCAGCGAACCTCATAATCCTCCGGAGGATAGGTTCCGGTCTTGTCTACGAATGCCAAATAGGCGACGACTGTATCGATCTCTTCCGGCGCCAAACCAAGATTTGGCATGGTCACCGTCCCGGCGGTAATAAACGCACGCGCGTAGGCCTCACCGCGGTTCGAGATCACATTGGTCAGGTCCGGCCCCATGTAGCCGCCCAGACCGTAGAACTGATGACAAGCGACGCAATTGTATTCTTGATAGACCGTGGCGCCCTGCCGCTCGATAGCGCTCATGCGGGGCAGGTGCGCTGCCTCGGTACCTTTGGTGTAGATGTGGCCCGTGTAAAAAATGAACGCCACAATAAGCGTGCCATACATGGCTCGATTGTTGATGATCGTAACTCCGACAGACCTAGTGAATACTGAGCCTCAGTGTACGGAAAGCGGGTTGAAACAGGGTTTCAATATTTTTGATTTATTTGACCATTTTCGTATTTTTTCCTTTAAAAGCTACCTTTTGTGAAATATTATCCTTCCATACATCATTTTTGTAGATCAGGAGACCATTTCATGGATCGTATAGATAAGACAATTCTTGAGGCGCTGCAGGACGACGCGACCCTGACGGTCGCAGAATTATCCGAACGGGTTGGGCTATCGAAGTCCGCCTGTTGGCGGCGGGTACAGCTACTTGAAGAGCAAGGTATTATTGGCGCGCGCGTCACGTTGCTTAATCAGGAACAACTGGGCCTAAATTTAACGGTCTATTCCGCGATCAGAACGCATGAACATACGGCTGAGTGGTTCCGCAAATTTCACAAGATGGTATCCGCAATGGAAAATGTGATGGAGGTGCACCGACTCAGCGGTGACATCGACTACCTAATCCGCGCCGTTGTTCCGGACATGCGCAGCTACGATGAGATGTACAAGGAAATGATCGCCAAGGTTGATCTCTACGATGTCTCATCAAGCTTTAGCATGGAGCGCATTAAATACACGACCGCCCTTCCCCTGCATCATCTTTAGACGGACAAGCCGAATCAGATCGAACGCGTTGCGATCGCCGGCGAGATAGCGCTCGCCCGTCGTGCTGGTCCTGCAACAGCTGCCTGACCAACGATCCATAAGATAATCATGGCCATTGGCACCACGTACCAGGCAAGTGGCGTTAGTGCGAATGCCTGCACCATGAAAATGTTCAGCGCTATAGCGAATATGGCACCGGCGACAATTCCAACGCTGCTGATTATGAAATTTTCGACCATGAAATAACGCATAATTTGCATTCGTGTCGCGCCCAATGCGCGCCGCACACCGATCTGGCGAGTACGTCGACTGACGCTGAAGCTGGCAAGGCCGACAATCCCGAGGCCAGTAATTGCGGTCAGTACGATTACGATGAATGACAACATCTTAACCATCGCCGCATCACCAGTATAACTTCGCTCACGCACCTCCGTCATCGTTCTCACATTTTCGATGATGCGATCCTTGTTCTCGGCAAGCGCCGCTTCGATTTGCGGGATCAACTCATCGAGATATCCCGGCTCCGTACGCACTACGTAACTAACACTTTCAAAGTCGCGGCGGAGAGGGACCAGCATGCTGTTCTCCACCATGTCCCATCCGTCCCATGGCGCTTGCAGGCGATCGACTATGCCAATGATTTTGATCGGATCATTGTCGTTGATATAAACCGTCTTACCGACATAGGAGCCCGCCTCGTCCGGAAATAATTCTTTCGCTGCCGCTACAGTCAGAATACCGGTTGCTGGCCAAGTGTTGCTTTCCTCATCGTTCCAGGTAATTTCATCAAGTGCGAAATTACTGCCATCAATCAGTTTCGTGCCATAGGCCTCGATCGCATGCTCATCCGAAAAATAGACCGCCGTGGTAACGCCGTCCGTATCAGGCCCTGGTTCTGTCGCAAGACCCCTGGCTGAACCACCGCCGCGTAACGGGAAGGAATTCGTCGCAATCGCATCGTGCACGCCGGGCATACCGCGAAGCATCGCAAGATCCGCATCGATCATTGCGCGCATATCCATTTGCGGGGCGAAAGAGATGCTCGACAAGGTCACGATATTTTCTTCGTCAATACCACTTGGACGCCCCATCTGCGTCGTCCTTTCCTGAATAATCGCGATAGCGTTAACCATGATTGCCATCGTCACTGCGATTTGCAGCGCGATAAGTGAATAGCTGCTCTTATTTCTAAGAATCGCTCGCCAAATTGGTCCCAATTCCATATCAGTCTCCGCTACTGAATTCTAAGTTG
>CAYWYT010000008.1:0-22059 GCA_964462665.1 uncultured Woeseiaceae bacterium
TGTACCGGGCGTACCACGCACTACCCAATCTCGCGAATTCACACGGCGAGCCGACCGGCGCGTTGCATGGCGTGTTGAACATGGTCAACAAGCTGGTGCGTGACGAGCAAGCCACACATATTGGCGTTGTATTCGATGCACCTGGAAAGACTTTTCGTGATGATCTGTTCGCCGAGTACAAAGCGCACCGGCCGCCGATGCCGGACGATTTGCGCTCGCAAGTAGAGCCCATTCTCGACGTCATAAAAGCGATGGGATTGCCGTTGCTGCAGATCAAGGGTGTCGAAGCCGATGACGTGATCGGCACTTTATGCGAGCGGGCTGCTGCGGCCGGACTCAAAGTACTGGTTTCAACTGGCGACAAGGACATGGCGCAGCTCGTCAACGAGCATGTGACGCTCGTTAATACGATGAGCGACAGCCTTATGGATCGGGACGCTGTAAAGGAAAAGTTTGATGTTTTTCCCGAGCAGATCATTGATTACCTGGCTCTGGTCGGCGACACCTCCGACAACATACCGGGCGTGCCGAAAGTTGGCGCGAAGACCGCGGCAAAATGGCTCAATCTGTATGACTCTGTCGACGGCATCATCGAGCATGCTGATGATATCGGCGGAAAAGTTGGCGAGAGCCTGCGTGAGAGCATTGAGACTTTACGTATGTCGCAACAACTCGCAACCATCAAACTCGATGTTGATTTGCCACTCGCAATCGACGACCTGCAACCGACGCCAGCCGACAATTCAAGCTTGAAAACGATCTATGAGCGTTACGAGCTACGCACGTTGCTGCGACAGCTCGACGAACAAGATGAGAGAGACTCGCCCGACGTCGCTGCAGATACAGCTCCGATCGTTAGCGAAAAAGGCGACTACGAAACGGTACTGGACTGGGACGCCTTCGATCGCTGGATGGACAAGATCCACGCAGCCGACCTGGTCGCCATCGATACTGAGACGACCAGTCTCGACTATATGTCTGCCGAGGTCGTTGGTTTATCTATTGCGGTTACACACGGGGAAGCAGCCTACATTCCGGTTGCACACGATTATCCGGGCGCGCCGGATCAACTGCCGCGCGATGCAGTCCTGGCGAAGATGAAGAGTTTTCTCGAGGACCCGCAAGCCGACAAAGTCGGGCATCATCTCAAGTACGACGCCCACGTATTGGCCAGACACGGCATACATTTGGCTGGCATGCGCTTTGACTCAATGCTGGAATCGTACGTACTGAACAGTGTCGCGACGCGGCACGACATGAATTCTGTCACTCGACTGTATCTGGGCCGCGAGACGATCCACTTCGAAGACGTCGCGGGCAAAGGTGCGAAACAACTGACATTCAATCAGGTCGATATCGAGATGGCGGCGCCCTACGCGGCCGAAGATGCAGACATCACTCTGCAGCTGCATCACACGCTTACGGAACGGCTGAGTCAAATCGATTCATTGCGTCGTGTCTACGAAGAAATTGAGCAGCCATTAGTACCGGTGCTATTGCAGATCGAAGAAACCGGCGTACTGATCGATCGACAAATGCTGGTCAAGCAGAGCTCAGAACTGGCGAAGAAGATGCACAGTCTCGAAATAGAGGCACACGAACTTGCAGGCGGCCCGTTCAACCTCGGATCGCCCAAACAGCTGCAACAAATTTTGTTCGAGAGACTGGAACTACCGGTCATTCGCAAGACGCCCAAGGGCCAGCCATCAACCGCGGAAGACGTTTTGGTCGAACTGGCGGACGAATACGATCTGCCGCGCGTCATTATTGAATATCGCAGTGTCAGCAAGTTGAAGAGCACGTACACGGACAAACTGCCGCTACAGATCGCTGCCAGCACCGGCCGCGTACACACCTCCTATCACCAGGCGATCGCTGCAACCGGGCGCTTGTCATCGACCAACCCTAATCTGCAGAACATTCCGGTACGGACAGCGGAAGGTCGCCGCATTCGGCAGGCGTTTATCGCGCCCGACCATTACCTGCTGCTGGCCGCCGACTACTCACAGATCGAGCTGCGCATCATGGCGCATCTGTCGGCCGACGAGGGCCTGCTTAAAGCGTTCGCGGCCGATCAGGATGTACACCAGGCCACCGCGGCTGAAGTATTTGAAATGAGCCTCGATGCGGTGACCGCTGATCAACGCCGCTCGGCCAAGGCCATCAACTTCGGCCTGATGTATGGCATGTCGGCATTCGGCCTTGCCAAACAATTGAGTATCTCGCGTGGACAGGCACAGGAGTACGTAGATCTGTACTTCGATCGCTATCCCGGCGTTAAAGCGTACATGGACAACATTCGCGAAACTGCACGTGAACAAGGCTTTGTAGAAACCGTTTTTGGCCGCCGCCTCTATCTACCCGAGATCAACGCTAAGAACGTCAACCGCCGCCAGTATGCAGAGCGCACAGCAATTAATGCGCCGATGCAAGGCACTGCTGCGGACATCATCAAGCGCGCGATGATCGAAGTGCAGGCCTGGCTGGATCGCGAGCAAGCCGACGGCCGCATGATCATGCAGGTACACGACGAGCTCGTTTTTGAGGTTGCCGAAGATGCGATAGATGCCTTCGAAACGCAGGTCACGACCATCATGTGTGCTGCCGCGGACTTGGCCGTGCCGTTGCGAGTTGATGTCGGCAGAGGCATCAACTGGGACGAAGCACACTAGAACCTCTATATATTTCAATTAGTTAAAAATTGATCGGAACTCTGGAGTTAGTCCAGACTCTATATTCTTTGAGTGCACTATGTCACTCGCTTGTTTACCTCCCTAAACAAGCACGCATCCGGCGACCCCAAGCCGGTTGCTTCTTTAAATTCCCCGGGCACAGACGTGCTCCGGGGTTTTTTTTAGCCTTGCGGGAAATTATCCGCGCGGCGAGCTCAGGAACTCTTCCAGCTTTTGCCGCGCCTCGTCTTCACCCAGCCTTTTGGTTGCCGAGAAAGGTTGCACCGTTGCTCGCCCTGCCAGCTCTTTGCGCACCTCGAGTACGGCCGTCGCCGCTGGTCCCTTCTTCAGCTTGTCGGCCTTGGTCAGCAAAATATGTACGGGCAAGCTGACTTCTTCGGCAAACTGCAGCATTGCGCGGTCGTAGTCGGTCAAGCGGCGCCGCATGTCCGCAATCAACAGCAAACCGCTCAGGCTCTGTCGGACCTCAAAGTAACCGGCCAGAAGCTCGCCCCAATGGTGTCGCATCGCACCGGGAACTTTGGCAAAGCCATAGCCGGGCAGATCTACAAGGCGCTGCTCGTCCCGAAGACTGAAGAAATTGACTAACTGAGTGCGGCCCGGCGTCTTACTGGTGCGCGCGAACTGCCGCCGGTTAACAATAATATTGATCGCACTGGACTTACCGGCATTGGAGCGGCCCGCGACGGCTACCTCAATCCCCACGTCTGGCGGGAACTGGCTTAACGCGTTGGCGCTCTTGATGAAATCGGCATTGGGGTACAGCGACATGGGCGAACGCCTGGATAATTACGTGTATAATTCTGGCCCACAGTCTGACGACTTCGGGGCCACGCAGCAAGAAAGACAGGCGCCACGGACTGCTTGGAAAATCAATTTTACGGTTAATAAAACATGAAGATGAATTTTGCTCGTTTTTTCGTGCTCGCCGCGCTTGTATCGGTTCAGGCAAATGCCGCCAGTCTGGTTGACGGTGACGCCGCAGCTGGAAAGTCCAAAGCTGTGACTTGTAGCGCCTGCCATGGCGCAGAAGGCAACAGCGTGGCAGCGCTCTGGCCAAATATCGCGGGCCAGAACGCCAACTACATCGTGGCGCAGCTGAAGGCTTTCCAGCCAGGCGAAGACGGCGCCCCGGCGCTGCGTAGCGATCCGCTCATGACCAGCATGGCCATGCCACTGTCCGATGAAGATATTCGCGATCTCGCCGTTTATTTCGAAGGATTGCCCGCAGCCGCGAATTCCGTAGCTGATGAAAAAACAGTCGCACGTGCGCAGGCCCTGTACCGCGGCGGTGACCAAAAGACTAACGCTCCTGCTTGTCTTGCTTGTCACGGTCCCGCTGGGCGCGGCAACCCCGCCGCCAGTTATCCGGCGCTGAACGGCCAACATGCCGAGTATACGGCTAAGCAATTGCGCGACTACGCGTCAGGTGCCAGAAAGTCCGACAGCAAGACGCACATGATGCGCGACATTTCGGGTCGCCTTAGTGATGAAGACATCAAGGCCATCGCCTCTTACGTACAAGGTTTAAAATAGATGAAACAATTATTCTGGTTAGGCGCAGCGATGCTGCTCATTACAGCTTGCGGCAGTGACGATCCAGCACCGAGCGCTAGCGACGCAGCACCGGCCGCGGCACCTGTTGCCGATGTGGTCGAAACTCCGGCAGTTGCCGAGCCTGCAGAAGACGCGGTGCTTGAAGTGGCGGAAGAGTCTGCCTCGGAGCCGGAACCTGAAGAACAAGCCATCATGCTTGCACAGGCCGACGCCTCGGCCCCGCCACAGGACTGGCAGTTCAAAGAAAATCAGCATTTTTATCGCCTCGTACCGACGCAGCCAACAGTAGGCGGCGCTGACAAGATCGAAGTTGCCGAGTTCTTCTGGTACGGCTGCCCGCACTGTTATGACTTCGAGCGTCACATTAATGGCTGGGCAGACAATAAACCGGCCAATGTTCGTTTTGTCCGCGTTCCGGCCATGTGGAACCGCGGCCTCGAATTGCACGGACAACTCTATTACACCGAGGAAGTGCTTGCGGCTAATGGCACGATTAAAGATCCTGCTGCATTTCGCGATGCCGTCTTCATGGAATACCACCGTCGCGGTAATCGACTAGGTTCAAAAGATGCCATTCAAACTTTGTTCGCACGATTTGATGTCAGTGCCGACGACTTTGAAAAGGCCTGGAGTTCGTTTGAGGTTAATCAGAAAATGCGCGTCGCATCTGATCTCGCTCGACGCTATGGAATAGCGAACGTCCCGGCAGTCATCGTCAACGGTAAATACCGCACGGGCGGCGCAGAAGCGGGCAGCTACGAGGTTCTACTCGAAGTTATCGACGAGTTGATTGTGCGCGAGGAAGCTCGCTAGCCGTTATCTTCGGCTACGATCAGCAAGTCGCCGTGCGGCGACTTGCGCCAATAGAGCCTTTTGGTGGTTACGACCGGGCGACCTGATTCCGTGATAACTTGCTGGAAGCGGCTCAGATAGAGACCGTCTTCTTCCGGGTCGGCAAGTAGCAGGATATCGTCTACCGTAAAATCATCAATTAACCTGGCACCAACGGTCTGCACACGATATGCAGACCATTCCTCGCGATTCATACCGCGGTATGCGAAATCCCGACTGTACAGAGAAAGGAATCGATTCCAGTCGCCGTCGCGGTAACTGCTCGACCAGATATCCAGCACCGCAAGCAATTGATCTCGTAGCAAGCCGATTTCCTGAGTACTCATCCGTCGAATGTTGCGCGTTACAATGACCGGCGTTTGCAAAGGCGTTAAGTGCGACTCGAGTGACAACAGCTCTGCATTTGGCAATGCGATACAACCGTCCGTATTGCGCTCTGGACGTGCACCGCTGCCAGATTCTACGCCATGAATCCAGATACCGGACCCCGTTCTCTGATTGGCTGTATCCCAGGCGTTTGGATAATCGAGTGGAAATGCGACCGGCCCGTACTTTTCGTGAAGAAGGCGCGTATCAAGTTCTTCGGTAATAAAATAGACGCCCAGCGGCGTTCTCTGGTCACCCGTTTTCTCTTTGCCAACGCCTTTCTTACCTATCGACATTCGTTGCCCGTCGCTGAGCAGTAAGCCTTGCTCATCGACAACATAACGATGCAAGGTCGCCGTTGCTGTCTCGGCGATCAGAACGGTTTTCACAGAAGCCGGGAGCTTGAGCACGTAGCCCGGTAAAACGGCGGATAATTCTCCCTCCGCGGCAGGCAGATACAGCAAAAGGAAAAGCCCGAGCAGGAGACCGCGAATCATGCGTCGATAATACAGCTGCCACAAATGCATCTCCATGATATGTTCATCGCCATCAACTCAATATCTGTGGTGAAACACTGTGCAAAAAACGAATCTCACAGCAGCCTCGGCATGCCTGATTCTGTTATTGGCCAATCCTGCCGGCGCTCAGTCCGCGGATGCGGCATTCGAAGATCTGGCCGAAAGCTACGTCGGCGCCTTGAGTAACTTTTCTCCGGTCTATGCCACCGTTATCGGGGATCACAGTGCGGATCATCTGTTAGATGATGTCGACGCTAGTGCTCGCAAGAAAAGCCGTGCGCTATATGAAGAATACAGAGGGGCATTGGCCGCGATCGATCGGGATCAATTGTCGCGAGCCAACCAGGTGGATGCGGAACTACTAAATAACGATATCGAGTCGAGTATTTGGTCGGCGGATACATTGCAGGAATGGGCGTGGAACCCTTTGATCTACATTAATATTTCAGGAAGCTCGATCTACGCATTAGTCGCGCGTGAGTTTGCGCCGATAGAAGATCGGCTCGACGACGCGGCCTCCCGACTCGAACAGATGCCGCGTTTCATGCAACAGGCGCGCGCCTCTATTCAGCCTGCCCGTGTACCGAAAATCCATGCCGAGACTGCGATTCAGCAGAACCCCGGGCTCGTTTCCATTATCGAGACGATGATCGTCCCGCACATCGATGAATTGACCCCGGCCACTCGAGAGAGGCTTCTGGCAGCGATCGAAATCGCCAAGGATGCGGTAGCTGTTCACCAGAACTGGCTTGAAGAAGAGTTACTGCCGAAGGCGGCGGGTGATTTCCGCATTGGTGCGCAGCTCTATGACCGCAAGCTCGCTTTCGCGCTCGACTCACCGCTGGGACGCAAGGAAATCAAGGCGCGGGCTGAGAACGAGTACGAGTCCGTTCGCAACCAGATGTATGCGGTGGCCAAAGAGGTTTACCTGCAAAGTCATCCGTTCACGACATTTCCTGACTTACCCGACGAATCCTATAAGCAGGTCATCATTCGAGCGGCGCTGGAGCAGGCGTATCAGCAGCTGCCACCACGTGACGGTATCGTCGATATCGCCAGGCAGCAATTGCAGCAAGCGACTGAATTTGTGATCGAAAACAATATAGTGACAATGCCTGACGATCCGCTGGAGATCATTATCATGCCGGAATTCCAGCGTGGCGTGTCGGTCGCGTACCTGGATCCTCCCGGCCCACTCGATAAGGGCCAGGCCGCGTTTTATGCTGTCGCTCCCTTGCCCGAAGACTGGACCGACGAACAGGTCAATTCATTTCTTCGGGAATACAATATTTACTCAATCCAGGACCTGACGATTCATGAAGGTGTCCCGGGCCACTACCTGCAACTGGCCTTAAGTAATCGTTATCCATCAACACTGCGCAGCGTTCTTTGGTCCGGCCCGTTTGTCGAAGGCTGGGCGGTATACGCCGAGCGCGTAATGATCGATGAGGGATACCTGGATCACGATCCTCTTATGCGCCTTATCAATCTCAAGTGGTACTTGCGCGCTGTTACCAATGCGATCATCGATTCAGCAATTCATGTCGATGGCATGACGCGTGATCAGGCTATCCAACTCATGATCGAAGGCGGCTTCCAGGAGGAGCGCGAAGCCGCAGGCAAGTGGACTCGCGCGCAGCTTACTTCGGCGCAACTATCGACCTACTTTGTTGGCTATCAGGAGCACATTGAGATGCGTGCGGCTGTTCAGGCGGCGTGGGGCGAAGAATTCACTCTGCGCCGTTACCACGACCAGGCGCTGAGTTACGGTTCGCCAGCAGTGAAGTACGTACGCGCACTTATGTTGGAGCAGGAAATTCCGCGCTCGGAGTAATTAATTACAAGATTTCGCACGAGTGTTTGCGCAGGAATTGGTAGAATAGACGACTACTCCAAACGTGCCTGATACAGGCCATGATGATTTTTGACATGAATTCGAAATACTCATTAATTCCCTTATTTTCAATGCTTTGTATGGCTGTTACCGCTTGTAGTGGTGACGGTGGCGGTGGCGGCAATAATCCTGCACCGCCGCCGGTTACGCCTCCCGCGTCGAACAATTGCACAACCCCAATCTCCAGCGGTGCCGCATTTGTGCAGACGACATTATCCGCCGGATTATGTTACGAAGCGCAGAGCACAGAGCCAATCGGTGAGATGCAGGTTATGGGTGGCGGACTCGCGATGAGTGACGTCGACCATGACGGGTTTCTCGACCTCTACGTCGTACACGGCATCGGTGAGAAAGGTCGCCTGTATCTTAGCGACGGGGCAAAATTCAATGCGGCTGTCGCAAACAATGGAATTGAGCCGCGACGCCTCGATAATGCGGGCTATTTTGTCGACCTCGACAGCGACGGCTGGGACGACTTCGTATCAATTCAATACACGACCAATTTCATCGAAGTTTTCATGAACGACCAGACTGGCCAGTTTACCGAGGCTACTGCCAGTACCGGCATCTATCTACGCAACCCCACTTACTCGATGGCCGCAGCAGACTATGACCTGGACGGCGACATTGATTTGTTCTTCGCCCATTGGGGCGAAATCTGGAGCCCAGGCGAGGCTTTTGTTGGCTACCTTTGGCAGAACGACGGTAGTGGCTTTTTCACTGACGTCACCAATATTGTTGAGATCGTCGCTACGGTCAGACTGAAGCCCTTCGAAGATATTCAGTTTGAAAATTCTTTTACACCCACTTTTGCCGACATCAATTCCGACGGCTACCCTGACATTCTGCTGACTGGGGACTACGAGTCCAGTCAGGTTCTGATCAACAACGCCGGCGCGTCCTTTACGGACGCGACAACTGATGCAATCTCAGATGAAAACGGTATGGGCTCCGCAGTGGCTGATTACGACAATGATGGTGACCTCGATTGGTTTGTGACCAGTATCTATTTTAGCGGGCGAGACAAAGAATACGTTGGCGGCGAGTCGGGCAACCGTTTGTACCAAAATGACGGCACCGGCATCTTCACCGATGTCACTGATACAGCCGGGGTACGCGACGGCGACTGGGGTTGGGGCGCGTGTTTTGCGGACTTTGATAACGACGGCAATATGGATATTTTCCATACGAATGGCATGCGTTCCACCACGTCACGGGACGACAATGCTACAGACCCGCTGTTTGTGTTTTTCCACGATCCGTCCCGCTTATTCCTCTCACGCGGTGACGGGACCTTCGCCGAAGTCGCCGACGCATTCGGGATCCGGCATGATGACCAGGGTCGAGGCGTCATTTGCACCGATCTCGACAATGACGGCGGCGTTGATGTCGTCATCGCGAGCAACGGCAAGTCGCCAACCATCTACACAAACTCATTTGCCAATGGCAACCACTACTTGCAGATCGATCTGGAAGGGCCCGCAGGTAATCGCGAAGGAATTGGCGCCCGCGTTACCGTAGAGACAGCATCAGGCAGTCGCATGCAGGAGATGGTCCTGGGCTCTAACTATCTGTCCCAACAACCCAGTATTCTGCACTTTGGGCTCGGTCCGGACGATATGGCGACGACCGTAAGCGTAGAGTGGCCAGGCCTTGCAGGGGCGGAAACACTGCTAATGGACGTTCCTGTGGATCAACGCCTCACAGTCGCAGCTCCGTAATCACAAGGAACGTCAGGAGCCGTGGGGTGTCAATAATTACGTAAGCAAGATATTTCGCTCAAATCATCGGCCATATAAGAGCCGACTACTGCAAGAGGGAACATTATGAATTCTATGATTCGAATCTGCGGTGTAGCCTGCCTGGCGCTGAATCTCAGCGCATGCGGCACTCTGTATAAACTCGACATATACGCCGTCAACGACCCCATTCAAGACCTCGGTAAGACCTACGTAATCTTGTCCACGAGCCAAGAATTTGGAATCAATTCGCCGGAGTTCAAGGCCTATGCCAATCAGGTTGAAAATGCGCTGGAGGCTAAGGGTTACGTACGAAGCGATGGCACAGATTTATCAACTGTCGCGCTCGGCGTCTATTTATCGGCAAATATTAGTGACCCGAGCAAGAGATACCATACGGTTCAGACCGTCATTTACGAGAGTTCATCGAATAATGAGAGCGAGCCGGGCTCACTCCGTAGCAGCAATGGCGGTGCTTCTGGACAAAGCCCATTGCCGCCACCTCTGGAAGCGAAGCAGGATTATAACCCCGACGTTGCCAAATCCGGTTTCGCCACCACAGTATTCACGAAACACCTTAATCTGATCGCTTTTGATTTGCAGAAGTACCTGCAGGATATCGCTGCCAAAGGTCGGGAAGAGGCCGTTCCTTTAGAGGTCTGGAGTGTTGACGTTGAGACAACCGGTTCGCCTGCCGACTTGAACGAAGTCGTTCCAGTCATGGTCGCTGCCGCCGAGCCTTATATTACAGAGCGCACCGACGACGTAGTGCGTGTCAAACTGTACGGTGCCAGCAAACGCATCAGCGCCATCAAAGACAAGCCGTAAATTCTAGTCTGGCAAATACAATCTGAATAACAAAGGCCGAGTAGCTGTCCGGCGTTGCCGAATCCGGTTTCGCCACCACAGTATTCACGAAACACCTTAATCTGATCGCTTTTGATTTGCAGAAGTACCTGCAGGATATCGCTGCCAAAGGTCGGGAAGAGGCCGTTCCTTTAGAGGTCTGGAGTGTTGACGTTGAGTCAACCGGCATAAAAAAAGCCGGCCCCTTTTCAGGGGCCGGCCTCATCACTTACTTTCTAAGTATTTTTTGCAATCAGCCTATTGGAAGCGGATAGCCAGGCCAAGACGTACGTAGCGAGGACGCTGATAGCTGGTCGTGAAGTTGAACTGATCAGGATTCGTCTCCGCGAACTCGTACACTTCCTGAGAGCTTTGAGCATTCAGGATGTTGAACACGTCAGCACGCAATTCCATGATTGCACTATCACCCATGTTGAATGCGTAAATCGCTGATATATCGATACGCGTGATCCAGTCTGTGCGACCCGCGCTACCGCGAGGAACGCTCAAGAAAGTCTCATCGCCTTCTACTAACGGATCACCAACATCGGTGGTCAGGAAGAATGTATCACCGTAGTCCGGCGTTCCATCTGGATGACCAATACCGAAGGCGTTGATCGGACGACCTGACGTCAGCAGCAAGTTCGTGCCAAGTGTCAAACGATCCGTTGCCTGGAAAGACCCCCAAAACTTCAGCTTGTGGCGGCGATCATTAGGCAATGGGCCTAGAGCACCGTCCATGAGCTGTGGAATATCGAAGTCCTGCGTAAGGCCTGCATCGTCCTGACCATTGTCAGACTTAACGTAGCCTTCCGTGTTACCGATATTCTCAGACCATGTGTAGTTAGCGTTCATTCTGAAGTTACCAACCTGACCGTCTAACGTAATTTCCCATGCTTCATAGGTACGTTTCGCCTCAGGGAACTGAAGGTCCTCTGCAGAAATCGTCGTTTGTACCAATGATGTACCAGACGTGTCATCGCCAAACACGTTGTAGTGTTCGCAATTCGTCGTCAGGTCCTGACCAGGATTGGTCAATACATAGTGACAGTCGTTCCCAGCACCGATCGGTCCGCTGAACTCGCCTCTGGCTTCCATCAAATCAAGGCCCTGATCGACGAGGATGTCGTCAATCGTGGACGAGAGATCACGGTTAATGTAACGAATGCCAGCATTCCAGTTGTCGCCGAGTTCACGCTGGTATTGAACAATCCACTCGTCCTGGAACATCGGGTCGAGGTTTTGATCAACGATCGCGCTGGTGTCAGGAACCGTACCATCCGAGTTAATCGTAATCGTACCGATTTCCGGTGAGGTTGGGATTCCGTCAGGACCGATAGCAACCGGAGCGCCAGTGAGTGCATCACGATTGCCGTCATACTCGAAGTAACGACGGTAATCTAGCTCTGCACCTGCCAGACGAACGTTGGTGTTAGCAGCGATCGGCAAGTGGTAACGACCCCAGTTAACAGAAACGACTGATTCGCCGGTACCGCCTGGTGACCATTCCAAAGCAACGCGCGGTGCGATTTGATCATCGATAGCGATGAAGGTCTCGCCTGACGCATTGTTGTTCTCGAAATTCTCACTACGAATACCCAGAGAAACAGCGAACGAGTCGTTGATATCCCAACGATCTTCGATGTAGATCGCTTCTTGAACCGTATCGAAGGAGCCGCCGTTTTCAATGTAACGGAAACGAACGGTATCAACAGTTTCTCCAGCAACGCCTGGCACCAGAGCACCGTTCGGCAGTTGCGAACCTACAAGCCAAGATTGGTAGTAGTAGTAAGCACCACCCGTCAATTGCGGCGTCAACTCGAAACCAGGATAGACGGTTGCGTCGATCGAAGAGTTATCTTCTTTGTCGTAGCCAGCACGGATTGTGTGATTACCAATATACCATTCGACGTCCAAGCGAATTGCTTCACGTTCGTCGCCACCCTGTTGCACGGTAGACGTAATCCAGCATCCTGGGAAACGCCCTGCCGCTGAATCACTATCGTCAACAATCAGCGGACAGCTTACGTCGTTCGTAGATTGATCCGTCAGGTTGTATTCGTTCGTGCCGTACATGGCAGAAACAACAAAGTTCTCACCCCAGTTGCCGTCGTAGCGATAAATTGAATTTTCGCCACCGCGGAACTGCGATGCTTCGCCAACGTTCGCACCCTGAGTTGCGGTCTCAACGTCGTAATCATACTGAACCGTAACAATTTCACGTTCATCGGTAAATGTCGTGAAACTAAGAGCATGATTATCGGTGATGTTCCAGGTCAGGTTACCGCCCCAGAAATCATCGTTTGTCTCACGCTTGTTCAACGTCTCGGGGCTACCCAATGAGTTGAATTGCCCCGATGTTTCGGAAGGTTCGTAGAGCACGTAGAAGAACAGATGATCTTTAACGATCGGTCCACCGACATAAAAGTCAGTAGCAAACTTATCTGACTGATTTTGCGAGTTGAAGTCGTAAATTGTTCCATCAGCGAGAATCGTGTCTGGGCTCTTGCCCTGACCCCACGTAGTCTCAGCATACGAGACAAGACCGTATTCCCATTCGTTCGAACCGCGTTTTGTGACTGCGTTAATAACGCCGCCTGTGGAACGACCGAATTCTGCGCCGTAACCGCCAGTTTTAATCTGGAATTGGTCGTAGAACTCGAACGGTACTGAGCTGCCGCCCAAACCATTACGGAAGTTCGTTACGTTCAATCCGTCGATGTAGTAAACGTTTTCTGCAACAGACGCGCCGCCGAATGAAACCAGCGTCTTGTCGTCACCGAATGCAGTATCACCTGCAACCGTTCCTGGGGCCAACAGTGCAACTGCTTCGATGTTTCGAGCAACCGGAACCTGTGACAACTCTTCTAAAGAGATGTTGAGGCCTGTTTCACCAGTGGCAGAAGGCATCAGCGAAGTCGCCGAACCGTAAGTTGTAATTTCTTCAATTTGTGCGTCCTGAACAGGAATCGTCAAATCGGTCGTAATACCCAGGTTCACCGCAACTTGCTCAATGGTGATCGAGGAATAACCAGATTTGGTTGAATTCAATTCGTAAACGCCCGGAGGAAGCTGCATCTTGAAGCCGCCGCTGGAGTTTGTAGTCGCCGTTCTTGCCAGACCAGTACGACTGTCTGACATGGTGACCGAAACTCCTGCTACGCCATTGCCCGAAACATCAACAATCTTACCATCTACCAGGCCTGTAGAGCCCTGTGCAAAAGCTACACTGATGGATCCGAATGCGATGAGTAAGGCAGAGACAGCAGTTATTAGTAGTCTCTTACTCATTATCTTGATTCCCTATGCTGAAAGGTTTTGTTTCACGGTCAATCGAGGTGTTTCAGTACAACAAAACGCCCCGCTTTTGTTTCAAGCCCAGCTCTTAAACGACTGAGTACCCAAAACTGTGACGTGCAGACTATCAAGATATTCGTCGCTAGCAAACTTTGTTGCGGTGCAGCAACAGGCGAACGCGTTCAAGGCGCAAAGATGACTTAGAAGAGTTTCCCTCATATCGTCTATAACTATATGTTTTTTCGACTTATTCTATTGCGAAATAAGTAATTTACAGGGTCTTTTTGCGAGTGTTGCAAAAATACATCAAGTTGAAATAGTCTCATTTGATACCGCTTATTGCGCAAGAATTGCCGGCATCGGGCATAACAGAGCAGATCACAGCAACTAGTCTGCCGCGGTTAGCGCCTTCGGGACCGGAAACTCGTAGCGAATGAATTGACCGCTCGTGTCGACCGCCGTACCTCGCTCGAATCGCGGTCGATACACGAATCTCGTCATTGCACGCTTGACCTCAATCTCGATTTTTTCGCTTCTTTCCGGACTTATTTCGAGCAATCCGATATCACGAAGCTTACCGCGTCGTGTGACCGTAAACTGGCTAATGATGTGGCCGGTCGCATAGGTCGAGGGAGAATCTGTTGGATTTATGCCGGCTGGCAGGGCGACCGTCAAATCGGGTTCCGGCTGCAACAGAGGCTGGATATGCTCCAGATGTCTCTCGCGTTCTACCAGTTTCTCTTCATCCGCCGACAGCAAATCCCACGCTGTTCGATACATGACACGGCCGCGACTTTGTTCTTCGGTCACGGTGTAGAAATCTCCCAATGCCAGGAGAGTATCCTGAGACATTCGCCAATCGACCTCGGATGCGTCCTTCGTCAACTCAAGCGCCGTCTCAAAATACGTTTCAGCCTCCACCAGGAGTTTCTCACTTGGCAGCTCCTCCTCTGATTCTGCCTTAAAGAAAGCATCGAAGTACTCTCGCATATGACTGTTGCCCATGCTGAGTAGCGGACGTATTAAGTTGGCGGAATCATCACCTTCGGCGCGCTCGACAATTTGTATCGCATCGACATAAGCGTTTCGCTGCTGCCGCCAGTCGCCGACGTCGCCCAAAATGTGGCCTTGCTTCAAGAGAACCGGGACCAGCTCGAGCCCGTTTGGAGAATATTTGTGGACATAGAGCAAATACAAACGATCCGCTGCGTCAGTGGCTTCGTCAATTTTGCCGAGGTTACGATACGCATCGGCAAGCACTTCAAGTGTTTCTGCTTGCTCTATGCTATGTGGCCCTTCGTTTACAGATCGCACATGCAATGCTCGATTCAGATAGTCGAGCGCCAGATCCGGCCGGCCGCTTTCAAGGTAGGTCTTGCCAATTCCCAGCAAAGGTCCTGTCAATGCAAGGTTTAGCATGTCCCGTTGGGCTTCGATAATTTCGACGGCCAGCGCGTAGTTTTGTAACGCGGAATCTGAATTTCCGGTCAGGCGCTGAACATCAGCCAGATCGTTTAACAGCTCGGCTGTGGATAATTCTTTTACCCGGCCGGCACGAATCGCCTGATCCAGCCGGACTTTCGCCGCAACTTCGGCCTCTTCGTACAAACCACTGGCAAGTGCATTCTGATAATTCTCGCGGGTGACATCGCTAGCTTCTTCCTGCGCGTAAAGCGCAGGCACAACGAGCAGCGCAAAAATTGCGCCGGCAATGAGTCGTAATTTGAATTGTGGGGAGTGCGCTTGCATGTCGAAGCCGATACTAACACTGAGTTTCTGACTCGCGACTACCCCGGAAGTGCCACGATTTTAAATTATTCGAAACGCAGCGCGTCGATCGGATTCAGTCGCGAAGCTTTGATCGCTGGCAACATGCCGAAAATAATGCCAACAGCCGTGCAGAACACCAGCCCTATTATTCCCCATTCCACCGGCACGACTGCTTCCATGGAGGAAGATATTCCCATTTTGACCATCATGTTGCCGATTCCGAATCCCAGGGCAACACCAATAATGCCGCCGAAGTTACACAGCACAATGGCTTCAAGCAGAAACTGTCGCAGAATGTAAGGTGGCTTGGCACCAAGCGATTTGCGAATACCGATTTCCTTTGTCCGTTCGGTCACAGAAACCAGCATAATATTCATGATGCCGATGCCAGCGACCAGCAACGCAATAATTCCAATTATGAATGCGCCAGTTTTGACGCCCGCCGTCATCTGATTGAACTCGCGGATGGTGCTCTCGGAATTGAAATACTCGAAGTTGTCGTCTTCACCGCGACGTACTCCGCGAACCCGTCGCAATACAGCGCGCGTTTCTGCAATTGCATCGTCAACCACCTCAGGCGATTTCGCATGCACAGTAATATTGACAGAGCGCTCGAAGCCATCGCCATTAACATTGCCGTAGGTATTCAAGTAGGTCGATACCGGTATTAGCATGTAGTGATCGTATTGAGAACCAAACGCCGACTTCTTTTCGTCAAAAACGCCGATGACTTTGTATTCGCGATTGTCGATCCGAATATCGCGCCCGACCGGATCGACAAACGGGTACAGCTGTTGTGCGATCGCGTGCCCAATGACGACGACCTTGCGGCCGGCGTGAACGTCCATCGCCGAAATGTTGCGGCCCTGGCCGACGAAGTGGGTATTGTTTTGTGGATACTCCGGCGTTCCACCGACAAACGAAAGGTTGTCATTGGTTTCTTCGCCGCGATACTCAGCCATCTTGCCGAAGTCCCAGATTTCCGAACCAACAATATCTACGGACTGGACGTAGTCCCGGATTGCTTGCGCATCAGCTAAAGTTATTGGCGGACGTTGCATCGCCTTGCGACGCTCTTCCGGCGTTGAGAAACCTGAAGGCCACTTTTGCACCTGGAACGTCTGTGCGCCGAGAACGCTCATTTCTTTTTCCATCGTTCCCTGAATGACGGATATTCCGGTCATGACGGCAATAATTGATGCAACGCCAAGCACGATACCGACCAGCGTCAACGACGAACGTAGTTTGTTACTACGAATCGCTTGCAACGACATTAATACCGTATCGATTTTCCGCATCTTTGCTCTCCGACTACTCGTATCGCAACGCGTCGATTGGATCGAGGCGCGCACCTTTAATCGCCGGTACCAGTCCGGCGAATACGCCAACGAGTATCGAAACAATAATTGAGGTGACCAAAATACCGGTTGAAATGCTCGCGTCCATAATGTCTGCAGCAGTCAGCGCGGCAGCCAGTCCGGCAGAAAGGCCAACACCTATAAGGCCGCCGATCAGACAGATCGCAGCCGACTCGAATAAAAATTGCATCAGGATGCTGCGCTTTTTCGCGCCGATCGCTTTACGAATACCTATTTCACGCGTTCGTTCAGTTACCGATACGAACATGATATTCATAACACCGATACCGCCTACAAACAGGGAAATGCTTGTAATCAGCAGACCGATTCCTACGATCACACCCATGATGCTATTAAACGCTCCCAGCAAAGAGTCGAGTTTGTTAATTGAAAAATTATCAGGTTCGGCAGGACGTAATTTTCGGATCTTTCGCATTTCGCCAATCACTTCGTACTCGAGCTCTTCGAGACTAGTCATTTGCGGGGACTTCACAGCGATATCGACGTCAGAGAACCGCCGGCCGCCAAAGACTTTAACGAAAGTGGAGATCGGCATAATCACCTGACGATCGAAATTGGGCCCGCCGAGCGTATTACCGCCTTGCTCCTCCAGCACGCCAGCAACACGGAACGTATAGCGCCCAACATTAATCTCTTTGTTCATCGGATTGGTCGTGCCGAATAAGTCTTCCGCAACCTCCTGACCGAGAATGACGACATGCTTCTTGTAACGAACGTCGAATTCCATCAGGAAGCGGCCGATCTCGGGCATGCGATTCGTAACGATCGACATTTTCTCGGTCGTTCCAACAACATTGACTGCGTCCATTGTTGTAGAGCGATAGCGCAAATCACGTCGCGTATCCATAGTGGGCATGACGATTGCGCGGCCTTTGAATGCTTCCTCAAGAGCTGCCGCTTCGGCGAGATTCAGATTCGGCCGATTGCGGAACTCGAAAAAGTCATTCATCGTGATCCACGGCATGCGCGACACGTAAATTACGTCGGCACCAATTGCGCCAGCACCTTGCATGAAGGCTGTTTGCATTCCGTTGAATGCGGTCATAGTCGTTGTGACCGCGAGAATTCCGATGATAATGCCGAGCGTAGTTAGAGCACCGCGGGCCTTGTTCGCCACAATTGCAGTCCAAGCGATCTTGAACGACTCAATCATGTCGAGGAAAAAATTCATGCCGCGACTGCATCTCTATTCATGATATCCGTTTCAACTTTGCCGTCGCGTAAACGAATCGTGCGATGCGCGTGCGCCGCGATATGGTCTTCATGGGTAACAAGGATGATGGTTTGCCCGTCGCCGTGCAGGTCATCGAACATACGCATAATTTCTTCGCCGGTCTTGCTATCCAGATTACCTGTCGGTTCGTCAGCCAAAATAATGGATGGGTTAAACACCAGGGCCCGCGCAATCGCGACGCGTTGTCTTTGACCACCTGATAGTTCATTCGGCTTGTGCTTCATACGGTCGGCCAAACCAACCTGTTCAATCGCGTATTGGGTTCGTTCGCGACGCTCTGCCTTCGGCACTCCGCCATAAATCAGCGGCAGTTCCACGTTGTGGAAAATATCGGCGCGCGGTATCAGGTTGAACGTTTGAAAGACGAAACCAATCATGCGATTGCGAATTTCGGCAAGCTCTCCTTCCGACTTCGTCGAAACCATTTCGCCATCGAGCGAATAGGTACCGCTGGTCGGCACGTCCAGGCAGCCAATGATATTCATCAACGTAGACTTGCCTGATCCGGACGGACCCATGATCGCGACGTATTCGTTCTTCTCGATATCAAGCGAGACGCCGCTTAGCGCGTGCACCGCCTCGTCTCCCATTACGTAAGACTTTACGACGTCGCGTAAGGAAAGAATTGCTCTTTGTTGATTTGCCAGGCTCATATCACGTACTCCGTTCAGGCGTCGTTCGAGTCGCCGTCTTCGTCATTGTTAACGCTGACCTCAGCGCCGTTCTGCAGGTCAGTCGAAATCGCCCGGTAACTACCAGTAACAACTTCTTCCTCTTTGTCTATGCCCGAAATAATCTCGATCATTTCGTCGCTTTGAATGCCGGTTTCAACTTGCCGGGCAACAACCGAGCCATCGTCTTCAACACAAAATACGATTTCCACAAAACCGTCATCGTCCGCGGTAAAACGTTTCTCGGCGTCAGTCACTTCCTCACCTTCGAGCGTCAATTGGTCGATGGTTCGAACGGCGACACTTTGTATAGGGACACCAACGACATCAGACTTAGTCTCGGTGCTAACGTCCGCGCTAGCGGTCATGCCCGGACGAAGATTCGTGATTTCGCCATCAATGGAGATTTTAACTTCGAATTCTGTTTTTTGGCTTTGGCCGCCCGACTCATCGGTGTTCGCTGTATTTGAGATCTCGTAAACCGTGCCGGTCAACGTTTCGCCGAACAAAGCATCTACTTTGATACTCGCGATCTGCCCAATCTCCACGCCGACGATATCGTTTTCGTCAACATTAACCTGCGCTTCCATTTCGGTCAGATCAGCGACGATCAGGATAATGTCTTCCTGAAATGCCGAACCAATCGCGATCTCGCCCTGTTCTTTGTCGAGGTAACTGATGGTGCCTGTCATTGGCGCATATATGGTCGTCTTGGAAAGATCATCGGCCGCTTGTTTAAGCGATGCTCTGGCCGATGCAATCAGATCCAGCGATGACTGGTAGCGGGCAACCTCAACTTCGTATTCCGCCTCGTCAGTATCCAGAACTGCCTGCGACTCAAGATTGCGCTCAAGGAGGTCGCTCGACCGGTTCAGGTCTTTTTCGGCCTTTTGCATGTTGCGTTCATTCAGGCGGGCGTTGGATTGTGCTGACCTTACGTTGGCCTCCGCACTTTCAAGTGCTGCCTCGAATCGCTCGCGATCGAGCTCGACCAGCAACTGGCCCTCTTGCACGAAATCGCCTTCTTCTACATGCAAAGCGATGATCTTGGCGCTGACGTCAGCGCTGATGCGAATTTGTGTTTTTGGTTGAATGCGTCCGGTAGCGTTGACCTTCTGCACAATGGTTTCGAGTTTCACGTCTGCCGTCTGTACTTCCAGCAATTCTTCTTCACTGTTGCTCAAAAGTAGCGCTGCTGCGCCGCCGCCTAATACCAGCAGGCCAACCGCTATTAATATGGTTTTGCGTTTCATTGTTGGTCTCAAATTATAAAAGTGAACTAGTCATCTAGTGTTCTAGTGTACTATAACACTAAAGCTTTTGATTGCAAGGATGCGGTGATTCAACACCTTCTTAATAAGATGCAGGAAACCGGGAATTGGTTTGTGCAGGGTCGAATTCTTATCGTAAGCATATGATTTAATAAATTTTTTGTGTACATTGGCCGCATGCCATCAGCGACCGGAACGCGCACGGTTCGACTCCTGATTCGGGTCTCGATTAGCCTCCTGATGCTGGCTCTCTTTACGGCGCATATTGCCGCCAAGCCACGCTTTGAATTAATTGACCGAATAGAAAATTATCTCTACGACGTTCGGGTGCGGCTGACGATGCCGGGCACCGTTGACGACCGTATTGTCATTATTGATATCGATGAAGCGAGCCAGGCCGAATTAGGCCAATGGCCATGGCCACGCGACACATTGGCCGCCATTGTTGATCGTTTGTTCGACGATTATGAAATTCAAATTCTCGGCATGGATGCCCTGTTCGCCGAAGCCGAAGAACGCTCCGCCGAACGGCTGCTGAATGCCCTCTCCGCGAGTCCCATTGCCGCGGATCCGGCGGTAGCGCATGAACTGGAACAACATCGCGTGACGCTTGATAGCAACTATCGATTTGCTGAATCGCTGATCGCGAGAGACGTCGTCACCGGATTTGTGTTCAAAGATTCGCTGGGTGACGGAGAACCGGTAGCTACAGGGTCAATTCCAGCACCAATCATCCATGCCGAAGCACTCGCCGACCTAAGTGTGCCATTCATTAAGGCCCGTGGTTTCGCTGGAAATCTACCTGACTTGCAGCAAAATGCGATCGGTGGCGGCTTCTTCGACTCGCCTATTATTGATTCCGACGGTGTTTTCCGGCGCGCGCCCCTGGTGCAATATTTTGATGGTGACCTTTACCCATCACTCGCGCTCGAAGTAGCACGAATTGCTCTGGGCAGTCCTGCGGTTGGCCTTTCTTTTGCTACTCGCTCTGACGGCCGCATGAGCGGAATTGAGCTCGAGGCTCTGACTCTTGGCGAGCGTCGCATTCCGGTCAACGAACAAGTCGCGATTTACATTCCTTATCGAGGACCGCAGGAGAGTTTTCCCTATATTTCCGCGAAGGATGTGCTGAATGGCTCCGCGCCAGCCGCCGCACTGCAAGGAAGGATCGCCTTGCTCGGTGCCAGCGCCGCGGGCCTGCTTGATCTGCGCTCGACGCCGGTTGGGCAGCGCTATATCGGTGTCGAAGCACATGCCAACATGATTGCGGGCATTCTTGATGGCACGATTCGTCAGCAGCCTGCCTGGTCCGATGGACTGGAATTTTTTCTTCTCTTGGTAATAGCGTTACTTACTGCGCTGGTCATGCCGCGGCTGACGCCATTGCTCGCTTTGGCACTGGTGTTTGTCATGTTCGGCGCAGCGATGGCGGGTAACTTGTGGTTGTGGAGTGCTTTTGGGCTGATCGTGCCGATTGCATCCTTGCTCTGTTTCATTCTTCTCGCATCGATGCTGCAGATCACCTACGGATTTTTTGTTGAACAGAGCAACAAACGACGCTTATCGCAGGTTTTCGGACAATACATTCCACCTGCGATCGTGGACGAGATCGATGCGAGCGGCGAGGAGATATCTCTCGATGGTGAGTCGCGTGAGATGTCTGTTTTGTTTTCCGACGTTCGCGGCTTTACAACGATATCTGAGGGACTTGATGCAACCGAACTAACGCGTCTGATGAACGAGTTTCTGACGCCCTTTACCGGTGTCATTCAGAATCACCGCGGCACAATTGATAAGTACATGGGTGACGCCGTAATGGCTTTTTGGGGAGCACCACTTAGTGACGACGAGCATGCGCGTCACTCGATGTTGGCGGCGTTCGATATGCTGCGTGCCGTACAGCAGCTCGACGCACCGTTTCGCGACCAGGGTTGGCCACAGATTCGAGTCGGAGTTGGTATCGCCAGCGGCG
>CAYWYT010000009.1:0-21391 GCA_964462665.1 uncultured Woeseiaceae bacterium
AGACCACACGCTCGACAGAGCTACCGGAAACCTCTGCGAAAAATGACTGTGGCAGGCCCGTCGCCGTATTCCAAACGCGAATTGAATTATTACTCGCGACGCTTACAATTTTCGCACCGTTAGAACTAACACTAAGTAGTCTTATCTTGCCGCTATGACCCAGGAAGCTAACGCCCTCTTGGCTCGCCAGAAATGCCTCCGGTCCACCGTCAACCGGCAATATGTGAACGTTTCCGTCCCGATCGCCGACGACAATCGTCGACGCATCGGGAGTGGCAACCGCAACCGCGTCGCCGGCCGGCGGCCATATGCTTCCCCAACTCGCCGACTCTTGATCAATTGCAGACGCCTGTGCCTGGACTTGCCAGAAGCGCGCTGCGCTATCCGGTCCGCCTGTAACGACTGTTAGTTCGTCAGAGCTAAAGCCCAAGACATTCGTTGCGCCAAGACTACCGCCCGAACCAAATGCCGGCCCGATCGTGCGACCGTCAGCGGTGTCATAGATCTGGAAACCGTGGTCCGGTCTGCCAACCAAAGCTTTGCTGCCGGACGATGAAAACACCAATTGCCACTTGCCGAATCCAACGTCGTCGAGAATTGCTTGAACAGACGCATCGATGCGCCATATCGCCGCACCTTCTTCACCAAAGACGACCCCCAGCACCTCGCCGCCGGCAGCAAGCTCAATAGCGCTCGGCTGCGCAGCGAGGTCGATTTGAGTGACCAGCTCGCCGCTGCGCATATCCCAGACACGCACCGCTCTGTCATAGTCCGCGACGGCAATGCGACTACCTGTGGAATCCAGTGAAACGAGTGCCGCAGTGCCAGCAACACTGATAGTTGCTGATACCGCCGCATCTGCGAGCGACCAAAGCTCGAAATCCGTCTGCTGATCGCTTCTTCGCTGCACGAGCATGTGAACTCCATCAGCCGTCAATGTCGATGTACTGCTCGCCGCCCCAACCTCAAGACTTGCGACCCGATCGCCGGTCGACGTGTCCCACAAATGTACTATGTCCTGAGTCGCTGTCACCAGCTGCCTTGCGCCGGCGCTCAGACCGATGAACTGCTCCAACTCATTTACGGCTATCGCGCGAACTGGCTTCGCAAATGCCAAGTCCCAGATTCGTGCGCTATCACTTTGCATCGCACGGGCAACCGCAAACCTGCCGTCTTCACTAAACCAAATATTCTCTGTTTCGCGCTCGACCGGATCCGCAATGTTCAGGCCACGCTGAAAATCCTCGACCAGCCCCTGTGAATTTAGTTTCAGATTCCAGCCTACAAGCTGACCCGCAACGCCGAGTTCTTCATCCCTGATGCTCAGGCTCCAGGTTCCGGTCACAGATTCGCCGATCAAATCGCCAAGCTGGGCCGCATCAATTTGAATGTCTTCATTTGCCGATGCGCGTTCAACTTGCGGCTCAATTTCTACAGTTCGTCCCGATGGCGCGATGACCTTAATACGAAGGTCGCCGACGCGCGCGTGGCTTAAGTTCAGGGTCAATCCAACGCGCCGCACTGACTCCTCGCGGTCAACAATTACCCGACGTACCAGCGGTGCAACCTCCAGCGCCGTAATTTTCCAATCATCACGCCTTTGCAACTGCTGGTTGCCTAGCGACCATTGCGAGACCTGAGCGGATCGCGTTTCCGTCAACAACATGCTGCCGGGATTAAAGACGACCGAACTGCGCTCAGCCGCAGGCAGGCTGGCGAGCAACAGAGGGTAATCCGCAGCCACCAATGATGCCGCACGACTGCGCCGCTGGGCCGTGGAGAGAGTGAGTGATTCAATGTTCGCCAACAATGCCTGATCGCGACTTTCCTGACGCATGGCGTCACGAACTTTTCTATCCCAGAATCCGGACCGAATCTGGTCCGGCATCCTGTCTGCATTTGGAATCTTCTCTGCCATGGTCGCTATCGATTCCAGGTCCGCTAGATCAGTAACAATTGCGGCTCGATTGCGCAGGGCGCTTCGATACAAGTTATCGGCCGATTCAACGTGACCGGGAAAGGTTCGGAAGCTCTCATAAGCGCCTTCGATTGCGGCGAGTTCGGCGCTATCGGAGGTTAACGTGTGGACATACGAGCGCGGCAATAACTGTGTATACCAGAATGGCACCGCAATGATCGCGAGCATCGCAATCACTGCTATCGCCGGAGCGCGCCAATGATTCGGCAGGTTTTCGTTGGCCCAGCGTGCTGTAAATACAGATTGATACAGTCGATTCCGCACCTTGAGCTGACCTTCGTCATCAATAACAATAAGTCCAAGAGCGATTAATCTGCGTTGCGTTGGCGAACCAAGATCGGTTGCTACTGCCACTTTCTTGCAAATGCGTCCGTACAGATTCAGCAAAGCCTCGCTACGCTTCGAGTCGTTATTCACCTCGCGATGGATGTGACTCATGTGCGGCTCGTTGTGTAACGCTGCACGGCCGCCGAGTTGATGCGTGGCGAAATTGTCTACAATCGCGGCGATGTCGCCGTCTCTTTTTTCGCGGGATACCAAGCGCGCAAGTTTTTGCGAAAGGTACGGCTGGCCCGCAGTCCAGTAGAAAATTCGGTCCAGCGCTGCGGTCGCCTCGGCGTGCGGCATATTCAGTTCAGTAATGAAGAGTTCCAATTCTTCACGTGAAAAGTCGTCCAGCGTTACCGCCTGAGTAACGTTAAAAGGCGAGAGCTCCGGTTCATCGATCAAATTGAGCGGGTCGCATTCACCCAGCAGAACGAAAGTTAGTCGCGAGAAGTCCGGGTCTGTCGCGCGTGCATTGTGCGCAGCACGAAAACTGGCCAGCAATTGATCCGAGAATGGCAAATCACCGATACATTGAATTTCGTCGACGAATATAACAATGCGTTCCTGCACATTCTGCAGAATAATTTCCGAATAGAATTCAAGCAGGCGCTGCCGGTTTTGCAGAATCGATTTATCCTGCCACCAGGACTGAAGATCGGCTCGAATTCTCAATTGACGCATTAGTCGGTACGCGACGCTGTAATTCCAGCGGCCAGCATCGTTCCCCGCATCTCGCGCGCCAATCTGTTCAAAGTCCAGGACCGCAACTTTGTAGCCGTTATTTTCGAGACGCGCGGCAGTTGCTGCGATCAGACTGGACTTGCCACTACGATCCGGAGCGATGACATGCGCGTAGCGACCAGACTTGATGGTCTCGTAGAGAACATCGTCAGCAGCACGGCGCACATATCCGGCGCGAACGGCATGCAATGGCGTGCCGACGCTGAAAAATTCGCCAGTAACGTCGAGCTTGGCGCGATCGCCGCCAGGCTCCTGTTCGTCCGAATTACCGCTCATTAGAGATCCCGATACCTGATGCTGCTGTATTCTATGGCATTACCATGTCTGATTCGACGATACTCAAGAAGGACCTGTTTGGCGAAATTCGCCTTTCAAGCCGCGATGGCGAACCTGTTGTCGTGCGCGACAGTACGACTGCAGCAACGGGCCTGCGATGGTTGGCCAGACGTCTGTTACGTCGCGAAGCCAGGACTCTCGCCATTCTGACGGATATTGAGGGTTTTGCGCAGGTTCTTGAGCTTGATCGAGACCGGCTTGCGCGCAGTTTTTTAGACGGCGAACCCATGCAGCGCGGCAGGCCCACTGATCCGGCCTACTTTAGAGGCGCAGCGCGACTGTTGCGAAAAATGCACCGCGCCGGCGTGGTGCACAATGATCTGGCCAAAGAACCGAATTTCCTCGTGCGGCCCGACGGCAGGCCCGCAATAGTCGATTTTCAAATCGCCTGGAGTTCCGCGGATCGAAGCAAGCTGTTTCGTCTCGCCGCCAGAGAGGACTTGCGCCATCTTCTCAAGCACAAACGCACCTACTGCCCGCAGCAGCTGACGACCCGCGAACGCAGGATCCTTGAGAACCCAGGTTTCGTGGCGCTGGCATGGTCCAGAACCTTCAAACCTGTTTACCAGTTCGTCACGCGTCGTATTCTCGGTTGGGCCGATCGCGAAGGCGCTGGCAATCGTGGCGAACGACCCTGAGCATTCGGTATACTGCCGCCCCGCAACAAAGGAAGTCTGTCACGTGGACTATTGTCATCAACACAATCTGGTCGATCCAAGCATCGTATCTGCCGAGCGACGCTACGGCATACGAGTAACTCTTCCGGCAAACGACACACTGCGCAAAGTGCTGGGCGACGACTGGGAACGACTGCATTGGTACGGCAGCGAACTTGAACGCGACGATGCATATGCCAAGATGGCGATTCGCCACGGCTACTATCGTGACACCGATTCACCAACCCAGGTGCTGGAAAAACTTATTCGCTAAGGCGCCTGATTCGATTTGTTTGCATAGCAATCAGATTCGGAATGAATCGCTGTATGCGCGCAGTGACTGTAGCTCGTCTGCGCGCTGTTTCTCATCCCAATCGCAGGCTTCGGCGGCGAGTGTCGCTATGTCCTCGTAAATGGCTCTGCCCTGATCTGCACTCAATCCGAGCATGAGCCTGCGATGCACGATGTCAGTGAGAGTCCGGGCCATTTCTTCCTGTACTGCGAAAGCAACTTCCACGGCAAGAACCGTAGCTTCTTTGTCTATGCAGCGTAAGGAATCTGAATCGTTGCCGGCATGCGTGATGACTGCAGCCGCCCTGCCGCCGTAAATTCCCAGAAGACGCTCCGCTCCCTCGGGCGACAGCGACTCTACTGATCCCAGAAGCGAGAGGGCCTCACTGATTCTGTAGGCGCCTGGCAACAGAGAGTCTCTCGTGCGGCAAGACGGAAGCCTTTGAGCCAGCGTCTTGCCAAGTCGATCCACGGCTTGCTCAGCCAGATTTCGATACGTAGTCAGCTTGCCGCCGATAATCGAAATGAGCCCGCTGGCAATATTGGTATTTTCGAGAATAATGTGGCGCCGCGTAATGGATGACTCCGGTCCTTTGTCCCGCTTGGGCAACGGCCGAACTCCTGCGTAGGCGAAATGAATATCGCTCGCGGTTAGTTGTGCCGCCGGGAAGACTCGATTGGTTTCGGCCAGCAAGTATTCAATCTCTTCTCGACTTGCTCTGATGTTGGATAAATCGCCGTCGTAGCGAATATCCGTAGTTCCAATCAGGAATTGATCGTTCCAGGGAATAATAAAAATAGGGCGTCCGTCTGCCAGTGCTTCCACATAGAATGCATCTGCCGGCGCGCCATCGAATTTGCCGACGACAATATGACTGCCCTTGGTACCTCCCACCAGCTGCGGCGCATCTTTCACCGCGGTATCGACAACTGCATCTACCCACGGGCCCGCTGCATTGATGACAACGCGTGCTTTGATGCAGCGTTGTCGTCCGTTGATCGTATCTTTGCAATCAACCGAGGAAACACAGCCGTTCTCAATATTTATGGATGTGACCGCGGTATGCATAAGCACTTGCGCACCGGCAGCCTTCGCCGCGAGTAGATTTTCCAGGACCAGTCGTTCCGCAAAGGTAATCTGCGCATCGAAGTATCGCGCCGCACCCAGTAAGCCGTCACTAGCCAGGCCCGGTTCTGTATCCAGCATTTCCTTATGACCCAGCATGTCATGACGTGGAAGGCTCTTGCCGACGGACAACAGGTCGTAAGCGATCATGCCCAGACGAATCAGCCACGGACCGCGTTTGGCACCTTTGTAAATTGGTATAGAAATCCTTATCGGACGAATCAGGTGCGGCGCAATTGTCCGCAGTATGATGCGCTCACGAAGTGACTCGAATACCAGCGGAATCTCGGCGTACTCCAGATATCGCAAGCCACCATGTATCAATCGGCTGGACACCGCGGACGTACCGCTGCACATGTCGTTCTGGTCGAGCACGATCACGCTAAGGCCCCGCAGGGCAGCGTCCCGTGCGATACCGGCACCGTTGATGCCAGCGCCAATTACGGCAACATCATAAGACTCATCGGACATTAGCTACGAACCTGGCCACTGCCGCGTACGACGTATTTGTAGATGGTCAATTCATTGGCACCGACAGGGCCGCGGGCGTGAATGCGCCCGGTCGCGATACCAATCTCCGCACCCATGCCGAATTCTGCACCATCAGCAAACTGAGTCGACGCGTTATGCAGCAAGATGGCGCTATCGACGTCGCTAAAAAATTTCTCTGCGGCAGCGGGATCATCGGTGACGATCGCTTCGGTATGCCCTGACCCGTACTCCGCGATGTGTGAAATCGCAGCGTCGATGTCGGCGACAATACGAATGGAGATAATTGCGTCAAGATATTCTGTCGACCAATCTACGACGTCCGCTGTCAGAGCTACAGGAATGATATCTCTTACTCTTGCGTCGCCTCGAATTTCGCAGCCTGCAGCGGACAACGCACGCGCGACATCCGGCAACACGGTAGTCGCGATTGCTGCATCAACCAACAGAGTTTCGGCCGCACCACAAATGCCGGTGCGGCGCATTTTGGCGTTTAGCACGATGTCCCGCGACATCTCTGCATTCGCGGCTGCGTGCAAGTACACGTGGCAAATTCCTTCAAGGTGGCCAATTACCGGGACTCGAGCGTCGTCTTGAACGCGCTTGATTAAACTCTTACCGCCCCGCGGAACAACGACATCAATCCACTCGACCATGGATGACAACAGATACCCGACAGCGGCGCGGTCTGTTGTTGGCACGATTTGTACGGCATTGACGTCCAGACCGGCGTCGCTCAGACCACTTCGAATACATTCGTATATCGCGTTGTTCGATCGAACGCTCTCAGATCCACCGCGCAATATGGCGGCATTGCCGGACTTGATGCAAAGCGCTGCTGCGTCGGCGGTAACGTTCGGGCGACTCTCATAAATAATCCCAATTACGCCCAGCGGTACAGTGACGCGCTGAATTGAAAGCCCGTTGGGTCGCTCCCATTCTGCCGTCACCCTGGCGATCGGGTCCGGTAACTCGACAATCGCCTCAAGACCGGCAGCAATACTTTCTATGCGTGCCGCGTCCAGCATCAAACGATCGAGCATCGCCGCACCAAGTTGGCGCTGCGTGGCAGCTTCAAGATCAGCTTCATTGGCGAGCCGAATTTTGTCGGCGTCACTACGTACCGCAGCAGCAGCAGCAATCAGCGCCTGATTTCGAGCGGCATTACTACTTAGCGCCAACAACCTGGCCGCACACCGCGCCGCCTTACCCATGCCGTCCATGAGTTCAGGAATCGCTGCGTTCTTGATCTTTTCAGCTGTCATTTTCAAACAATACCAATTCGTCTCGGTGCACCATGACTGAACGACCGCGATAACCGAGCAACTCTTCGATTTGTTCTGAGCGGCGTCCCAACAAGGACTTCGCTTCTTCACTCGAGTACTCCGCCAAGCCGCGACCGATTTCGGACCCGTCGCTATCTACCAAAGTGAGTACGTCGCCACGCCGAAAATCACCGTTTACAGCCGTTACCCCAACCGGTAAGAGGCTCTTACCATTATTCAAGGCGCTTACCGCCCCATCATCGAGGCACAGCTCACCACCCACTTCGAGCACGCCGGCCAACCATTGCTTGCGAGCTACAGCTGGAGAACCTTGCGCATGGAATACGGTACATCGGCAACCATCCGCCAACGCTGACAATGGTCGTTCGATAGCGCCATTCGTAATTACAGTCGAACAACCAGCATGGGTGGCAATGCGTGCCGCCTGAACTTTGGTTGCCATCCCACCACTGCCTATATCCGATCGTGTCTCGCCTGCGGCGCGCACTATTTCATCAGAAATCTTGTTAACGTCGGGTATGTGTTGTGCTGATTTGTCTTGTCCAGGGTCTGCGCTATACAGGCCGTCTACGTCCGACAGAAGAATCAGCGCATCGGCCATTACAAGTTGGCTAACTCTAGCGGCCAAACGATCGTTGTCGCCGTAACGAATTTCTTCCGTAGCGACGGTATCGTTCTCATTGATAATTGGTACGACCGATTGTTCGAGCAATCGCGACAAGGTACCGCGCGCATTCAGGAATCGGCGTCGATCTTCAGTGTCGCCGGGGGTCAGTAGAATTTGGGCAGCCACGATCTTGTGAGCCGCAAGTGCTTCCTGATACGCGTGTACGAGTTGCACCTGACCGGCGGCCGCAGCGGCCTGCAGATCCGATAGTTTCGCGCGTCGTTTGTTGGTTCCCAGGACTGTGCAACCGATAGCGATCGCACCAGAGGAAACGATGAGTAGCTCATGACCATCGGCGTGCAATCTGGCGATGTCATCCGCGAGGCCACGCAGCCAGTCTCGATGCACGTGACCGTCATCGCCGATCAACAGCGATGAGCCAACCTTGACGACGAGGCGTCGACTACTTCCGAATTTGAATCCCGACATGGCTCAGGCTGAGAGATGATGGTTTGCGTCGAATGACGACAGCGTCACCTCTCCCTTCGATACTGCAACACTGCCACTTCGCGCAATCGCGGCAAGTTCACCGATCGCGCTCGCTTCAGCAACGAACTCGTCAATCTCGCGGACCCGTCCGGTCAACTGAATAGTGCAACTGATCTGAGCCTCATCGAGAATTTGCGCACCGTACTTCTTGGCAAGCAGCATCGCCTTGGCCAAACCGCCCGTTGCCAGTTTTAGTTTGACGATAACGAGCTCGCGCTCGAAGTGTTCGCCCAGGGTCATGTCGTGAATATTAACTACGTCTACCAACTTAGCCAGTTGCGTGTTCAATTGTGCAATCGCGGAGTCCGTCACAGTCGTTACCAGAGTCACCCGCGACACGATCGGGTCATCAGTTGGGGCCACGTTCAAAGAATCGATGTTGTATCCGCGAGACGAAAACATTCCCGTGAGGCGCGTTAGCGCACCAACCTCATTCTGCAGAAGTACTGATATTGCGTGTCGCATTACTCGCCCGATAGTGAAAGAATTGATAAATACAAATGAAACTAAATCCTGTAACGACCGCGATCGCGATCGATGCAGTGCGAGTATTGCAATGCCAAAGAAATTAGTAAACACTCGCCGAAAATCCGGTACTTACGTAATAATTGGCAGCAGCGTGAACGATCAGACAAATCAAGCGAACACTACGCAACACCCACTCGCGGGAACGCGGATGAGTGGTGCGGATATTGTCGTTCAGGTTCTCGCAGATGAGGGCGTCGATACCATCTTCGGTTATAGCGGCGGCGCGATTTTACCGACCTATGATGCAGTCTTTCGCTACAACAGTGCCAACAAGCGCGAGAATGGCAGTTCAGCAATGCCGCTCGTGGTGCCCGCAAATGAGCAAGGCGCTGGCTTTATGGCCGCTGGCTACGCTCGTGCCAGCGGCAAAGTCGGCGTGGTGATGGTGACCTCCGGACCTGGCGCAACGAACACGGTCACTCCAGTTCGTGACTGCATGGCTGACTCTGTTCCTATTGTGGTTATCTGCGGCCAGGTGCCCAGAGCGGCAATCGGCACAGATGCGTTCCAGGAAGCACCCGTATCAGCCATCATGGGTGCAGTTGCCAAACACATTTTTCTCGCTACGGATCCTGACAAACTCGAGGATACGATGCGCAGCGCGTTCGAACTTGCGCGAACCGGGCGGCCAGGCCCGGTCGTTATTGACATACCCAAGGACGTACAGAACTGGGAAGGCGAATTCAAAGGCCATGGCTCGTTGCCTTTGCCGGGCTATCGCCGACGGTTAGCGGCGGTTGTAGATAATCGCCTGAGCGATGCACAGAGCGAACGCTTTTACGCGATGTTGGCCGAGGCCAAACGTCCTCTGATCTACGCGGGAGGCGGCGTAATTAATGCCAACGCGGCCAAACCGATGCGACGCTTTGCGGCTGAGTACGGAATACCAGTAACAACGACTTTGCTTGCGCTCGGTGCCAGTGACACCACCCACCCGCTGGCGATGCATATGCTCGGCATGCATGGCCTTGCCTCTGCAAACTATTCCGTTGAGGACTGCGACTTTCTAATTGCCGTCGGTGCCCGCTTTGACGATCGCGTTGCCGGCGACCCGAAAAATTTCGCTCCCAAAGCGAAGAATATCGCTCACTTCGATGTCGACATCGCAGAAATCGGCAAGGTGAAACGCGTCAACTGGCATCACGTCGGCATTCTTGGTCGCGATCTTGATGACTTGTTGGCGTATGGCAAGAGGATCGAGTTCAGCAAGGATTTCTCGACCTGGCACGATGAAATTGCTGCGCTGAAAGAAGACTATTGTCTGAATTACGATCGAGAATCAGAACTAATCCAGCCATACGCCGTAATTGAGGAAATCAATCGTCACGCCAAGGGTGAGGCGATTATTTCGACCGGCGTGGGCCAGCACCAGATGTGGGCCGCACAGTATTTCGACTACCGAGAACCACGACTGTGGCTAACTTCGGGAAGTATGGGAACGATGGGGTTCGGTTTGCCCGCGGCAATCGGTGCACAGTTTGCACAACCGCAGCGGGTCGTTATCGATATCGATGGTGATGCCAGTATCCGCATGAATATCGGCGAGCTGGAAACAGCGACGACTTATGACTTGCCAATAAAGGTCGTCGTCCTGAATAACTTCGGCGACGGCATGGTTCGGCAATGGCAAAAGCTCTATTACGATAGCCGCATGTCGGGCAGCGACAAGTCTCTGCACAGTAAGGACTTCGTCAAGGCGGCTGAAGCAGATGGCTTTAAGTTCGCGAA
Organism: uncultured Woeseiaceae bacterium; assembly: GCA_964462665.1. Classification (GTDB taxonomy): domain Bacteria; phylum Pseudomonadota; class Gammaproteobacteria; order Steroidobacterales; family Woeseiaceae; genus UBA1847. The sequence continues at coordinate 10,643 of CAYWYT010000009.1, forward strand.
ACGACTGGATAGCAATGCAGATCTCGAACGAGTCATTCGCGAGTTCATGGAATTCAAAGGCCCCGCATTTCTTGAGGTCATCATCGACCCTGATGCGGGCGTTTATCCCATGGTCGGCCCTGGATTGAGCTACGACAAGATGATCACGGGCGAGCACATCAAAAGCCGCGAAAAACCGTCTGACGAGGCACCCGGCCCCAGCGAGATGTTCTAGCCAACGCGAATTTCTTGACTAAATTTCCGCTTCGGACTATTTTATTTTATTCATCAGTTTGTGAGCGCAATCACGGTACTTCCCGAAGCAGGCTCTAAACTCATTGAATTGCAACAGATTCTCTCGAGGAATTGCCATGAAAAGCTCCCTACTCCTTACATTGAGCGCCATCTCTATGCTGACCGCCTGTAGTGGTGGCAACGGATTTAACGAAGACGACGATGGCAATAGCGGCGGCACCGTTCCCGGACCCGGTACCGGCGCGACACTAGACATCACCGCTGTGAACGTGATGCTGGTTACGAAAGTGTCTTATCAAGCAGCCCTGTCATCAAGTGCCCTCGCCGGCTTCTCAAGCGGCACTGGCCTGCTAGCCAGCGAACCGGGCGGCATTTCGAAAATCGAAAGCGGCTTCGCCATGTCTAATAAGGTGGGCAACCCAACGGCAAACCTTGTTATTCCGGAGCTCACTGAAGACTGCCCTCTGGGCGGAACCATGGCTCTCTCTGGACAAATAGCCGATCCGGTAGATCCGCTAGCCCCGCTAACGCTAACTCCCGGTGATTCCTTCAATATTCTCTACACGATGTGTGATGACGGATTCAGCGTTATCGACGGCGGTCTTTTCTATGAAGTAGATGCTTTCAATGGCGAGCTTGCCTCTGGACTGTACAGTCTGACTATGACAGCAACATTCACCGACTTTCAGGTCGCGACTCCTGAGGATGAGCTCGTCAGCAATGGCGACGTGTCTGTCAGGCTTGATACGCAGCAATTCCCCTACCTGGAAGCAGAGGTCAGCGGCAACTCACTAACCGTCGATGGCACCACCAGCGCAGTGATAATGACGGTTTTCTCGTCGCTGCACGCACAGGATACCGGGCTGGAACCGTCCCCCTACACACAATCGTCATTTGGAACAATCGACAGCACCTTGCTGTCTGGCGTTGTCAGTTATTCAACACCGGTCGAATTTGAGGGCTCCGATGCCGACTATCCGAGCAGCGGTGAATTTCTCGTGACCGGCAGCAACAGCAGCGCTCGCCTGACCGCTGTCGATAACGTCAACGTGCGCATCGATATCGATACGGACGGCAACGGTACGACCGATGAGACTATCAATACGACCTGGGCTGAATTGGAGGCTTCTTGATTCAGAACTTAAAGAGCATGGTGCACGGCTGGGATTCAGCTGGTATTATATGAACTAACGCAAAGACTTACGGGCCCTTTTGAAGGACATTTATTAAGACCATGCTAATTACGCCCACACGAGAGAACCTGAACAAAGTTGTCGTCCTGAATCCGAAAGGCGGCTGCGGCAAGTCAACTATTGCGACCAATTTATCGGCCTGTTACGCGGCCCGCGGTTCCACGCCCGCCATCATGGACTACGACCCACAAGGCTCTACACTGGCCTGGCTAGAGCGTCGTCCCAAAGAACTAGCGGCAATTCACGGCATTGCCGCATTCAAGAAATCGATGCAGGCAACTCGTAGCTGGCAGATGCGCATACCGAATGAAACTGCGAATCTGATCATCGATTCGCCAGCCAGCATGCACCACGATGATCTTCGTGAAATAACTCGGGATGCGACCAGCATTCTGGTACCCGTTCTGCCTTCGCCAATGGACATTCACGCAGCATCGCGCTGTATCGCCGATCTATTACTCGTCGCCAAAGTTGATCGACGCGACCGCAAGTTGGCCGTTATCGCGAATCGCACGCGCAAGAACACCAAGAGCTTTGGCAAGTTGATGCGCTTTCTCGATTCGCTGGGCATTCCGATCATCGCAGTATTGCGGGACAGCCAAAATTTCGTCCATGCCGCTGAAAAGGGCGTGGGAATCATCGAGATGCAACCCTCTCGAGTTCGACAAGATATCGAACAATTTGAGAAAATCATGAGCTGGTTGGACAAGTGGCCAGACCGTCGTCGCGCCTCCAGCAACGAGACTGGTGCCAGAAAAGGACCCTTCTCGAAGGTTTCCTTTCTGCGCAAATCTCAGGCAGGGACAACCTGAATCGACGCAAATACGTCTGCGTCAACATTTCCGCCCGACAAAACCACTGCAGTAACACGGCCCTTTGTGTCGATTCTTCCGCTTAGTATCGCCGCCAATGCAGCCGCCCCACCCGGCTCCACTACCAATTTTAGTTCTTTGAATGCAAAGCGCATTGCGTCTTTCACCTCATCTTCGCTAACAACCAGACCGTCGCTGACATGAGTCTGCATGATATCGAAGGTCAGTTTCCCCGGTGAGTCTGTGAGCAATGCGTCGCAAAGCGATGGCACATCCGTCGGAACACTGACTCGCTTGCCGCTACGTAAAGACAGCGCTGTGTCGTCGTAATTTTCCGGCTCTGCGGTAAAAATTTTGACGTCGGGAAGTTTCGCTCGCAAGGCGACTGCGCTGCCGGATGTCAGGCCACCGCCACCGCAGGGTATGACGACCTGATCTACCGGCGAGCCAAGCTCGATCGATTGTGCCGCAATCTCCAGGCCAACCGTCCCCTGCCCCGCGATGATATCGACATGCTCGTACGAGGGGACGATTTCAGCCCCTCGCTCAGCGGCTATTGCTCGGGCCAGTGCTTCGCGATCGCCCGTATAACGATCGTAGGTGACCACCTCACCGCCAAGACGCTGCGTATTCTCTAGCTTGGCCCTTGGAGCATCTTCGGGCATTACGATTGTGGTATGAATACCAAGCAGGCCACCAGCCGCCGCGACACCTTGAGCGTGATTACCGGACGACCATGCCACTGCGCCAAGTTTGGCCTGTTCTGGTCGGAGCTGACTAAGAAGATTGTAGGCACCGCGAATCTTGAACGATCCGGTACGCTGCAGGCATTCGGCTTTTAGCAAAACAGAGCCGCCAAGCAGCTCGTCAAGGACTGCCGAGCGTAACAACGGCGTCTCTATGGCTACCCCTTGTAGCCTTTCGGCTGCCGCCTCAATAGCGGTGATTGAAATCATTCGCTTAACAAGTCTACTTTGGCCGCGCAGATGAAGTCGTTCTCGGATAAGCCGCCAATTGCATGTGTGCTCCAGCTCACGGCACATTTGCTGTAGCTAAGCAGCAAATCCGGATGGTGGCCCTGTGTGATAGCGATCCACGCAACCGCATTCGCAAATCCAAGCGACCGACTGTAAGCAGGAAAAGCGAATGTCCGCGAAATCTCCGAGCCGTCGCCGCTGATACGCCAATCGTCGTGCAGTTGGGCTAGCAGTTTCTCTGCTGCAATCGCCTGCAACGGCTTAACGCCACCTTCACAGGGCTTGCAGGTCTTTCTCGCCAGGTCATTGTCCATGCCCCGAATATAGCAGGGAATTGCGCCATAAAAAAAGCCGGCCCGAAGGCCGGCAACGGAGAGACTCGTGAAGAGTCGCGGGGTAAATTATGGAAGCTGCGCGACTGACTGGGGGTCGTCGATAAACACAGTCAGACTGACGCGGCGTTCCAAGGCATAGCTATCGACAGAAGCATCCTGAGCCGGTGCTTCACCATGTGCAGAAATCTGAATACGGGATGGGTGTATCCCCGCAGCGATGAGCTGATCACGAACGAACTCAACGCGCTGTGTCGACAGATTGTAGTTGTAGGTCTCGTCACCACGCTCATCAGCGAATCCGTCGAGGCGTACCCGGATATCGGTCATTGTGGCGAGCGTACTTCCAAGCGATGCAAGGCGATCGCCTGTTGTGTCTGCGAGAACATGCTCGTCAGTTCGAAACAACAAATCCATCGCGATTCCGGCTTCGAGCATGCTGACGAGCTCAGGGCGCGCAACTCTCTGCATGTGTTCAAGTTCGCCGTTTACGGAGTCATAGCTCGCATTAAGCGTTCGCAAGTCGCTGTTCGACTGCCGCAGAGAAACGGAAAGTTCGTCGATCGATTGATTCTTTTGGTGCATGCTATCGCCCAGTTTGGCGCCAATTGCCCCGCCGATCATGAAGCCAACAGGGCCGCCGATAATCGCACCGACAACTGCGCCGGAACCGATGCCGATTTTTTCCTGCTTGGATGGTTCAGCGGCGAATACGGGAGCTGCTGAAATGAGTGAAATACAACTTATTAGAGATAGTGTCTTGCGCATGATTATGTCCTCCGAGGGATGTAGTGGGTCTTCGGAGTACATTAGGCGGGGCAAAACAGCTGGCCATGGGCCAAATCTGTGGAAAGGCAGCGATCAATTGTGCCGAATTGTGGCTCTTAGCTTCTCGGGTCAGACAAGGCGACGAAGGTGCCGCCGTTACGGTCACAGAGAACGCGCATGAGCTGCGCAAAACGCCACGAGGTGGCGGCAACCTGCCGACCAGGTTCAAAGAAGAATGGAAATCCAACGGCGTGTATGCGCACTAAAAGTTCTCCGTCGTCGGTCGGACGATTGACCGCCTCAACCTGACGAATCACGCTCTCAACCGAACCGCCACTAAACTCATCGCCGAAAACGTAGACGCTGATTTTTTTATCGGGCGCCCAAAACGTACTAATCGCATAGATGATGCCATCAACCGGGTTACTGTCGCTGAACGGCCGCCAGTTGCGCATCGTATTCACGATCGCTTCACGTCTTCCCGGCGTATCCGGAATCCACTTGCCACGATACTGCTGAAACATATAACTGCCGTTGTCATTCATTATCTGAATGCCTTTAACTTGTGGATACACATCAAGTGTTTCGGTCAGCTTGTCGATGGCTCTGCTCCAGTTGAACTGCTGCATACTGCCGGAAGTATCGACGATAAAGATCACGTACTCGCTGTCTGCCGGAATTCCGGCAACGGCATCGTCAGAGGCGCGCCGATAATAGGGTGCGAGACGTCGCATTTCATCCGTCAGACGCTGCTTGGTAATGTTCAACGCCCCTTCGTCGATGGTCGACTCGGAGTTGCTTTGCGTCATTGCGTATTGACCGCGGACCGTACTGAGTTCGCCCTGTAAGCGGGCAAGCTTCAGCTTGCTACTGGAGGTTTGCATCCGCACGTCTTCCAGGTCGCGATTGAGAGTGCTGGTCTCGCCACGGATATCAAATAGCTCCTGCTGCAACAACGCGATCAAAGACCGAAGATCATCTTGCGTTTTTTCGATGATTACCGGCTCGTAAATCTTACTCAGTACCAGCAACAGAATAATCGCGCCGAAACCACAGCAAATGCAGTCCAGGAAAGACAGACTGAATGCTTCAATATTGCGGCGACGTCTCATTTAGTTTTTCCCCAAGCGCCTACGGCCAGTCACGACTGACGCTGATAAATGAACCACCCGATCGATAAGCAAGCAACCAGTACAAAATTGCCGCGTCATAGTCGCCCTCCAACGGATACAGGAATACATTCACCGGAATTCCGGACGGCAGCGCACGAATCGCCGTTTCATGCATCCGCTGGCGCTCACGAGGACTGACGGTAGCGCGATTTTCATCAGGGCCTTCCATTGTAGGCAAGCCGTCTGCCAACAATATGATGTTGTCCGGGCGCGGCGAAAGATTAGCGGCTACTTCGTACGCGCTGAGCATGTTTGTACCATTCTCGGGTGGCGTGCGCCGCAGCACCCGAATTGCTTCATCCAGTTGCGTATTATCGTCGGCTTTCAACCAGACACCTTCGCTACCTTTAATGACAGGCACCGCCTCGTCGTTGTACATGTAAATCTGAAATTCGCTGCCCGGCTCAAACTGCGCTGTCAGCCAATCGACGCTGGCTACCACCTGGCGCCACTTGATGGCTGCCAGTTTGTCCTCATCAGCCATATTTCGACGGCGAATTATATTCACGATAGTGCTGTCGAGCATACTCGCTGAGCGGTCAACCAGGATAAGCGTACGACGTCCACCGAGCTTCAGTCCGGTCAGGTACTGCCGATCGCCGTCGCCCTGAAACTCACGTAATTTGTTGCCATCCGCGTCCTGACCTTCGGCCAATGCGAGCAAACGCTTGACCTCTTCTTGGAGGCTCTCAATATCGCTCTCCAATTGCTCGACGCGCTCTATCTTGGCAAGCGTCTCTGAATCGTATTGCGAAAGTTCTTCTTGCATCTTTTCGATCAACGCGATGATCTCGGCAATCAGGCCCTCCGCGGTGGTCTTCTCGATATCGAGCTGCTCAATAGTGTTCTTTGCCAGCACCAGGTCCTTGCGGCCTTCAAGAATTTCGACTTCGATCTTCTTCGTTTCCGCCATGAGGGTCGTCGGATCGGGGTCCGTGGTTTCCCTGACTTGCGCGTTAATAATCATGAAGAATAGAATTACGGCGCCGAACCCACAGCTCATGCAGTCCAGAAAAGACATGCTGAAGACTTCAAATTGTCTGCGCCTACGTGCCACTTTCTGACTCCGTCGTAATCAAGCGAAACTCGAATCCTGGTGTACCCAGGCGAATCAAATCGCCGACTTGCAGGACGGCGGATCCATCTATTGCGTAGCCATTCAAAAATGAGCCATAGCGACTGAAATCGCGCAGCACACACTGACCGTTTTCCTGCTGCACGGCACAATGACGTCGTGAGACACCCGGCATGTTTTCGTTGAGGTCGATCCAGCGTCCCTGGTCGGGTTGCGAACCCAAAACCAATTCTTCGCTGTCGATCGGAAAAGCTGTGTTCTTGAAAAGTATGTGCGTCGGGCGCCCGCCCTGCGACACGGTCTCGGATAGCGCAACCTGCACTGCTGACTGATCCCAGGGCAATTGCTTAATCAGACTCACACCGCTGTCGCTTTTCTGCATTTCGCGACACCGTGTGATCAATCCGCGTGCTGTTGCACCGGCCTCGAGCAAGAATACTTCGCCACCGACGCGCGCTACCAGCATGTCACCAAGACCCGGTAGGCGCGCTGCACGATCCGACAGCTGAATCGCGGGTGTTTCATCAGCCCGGAATAGAGCGCGCAAATTACTGGCAATTCGCTGATAAACAGGCGCTGCGGCTGCGACCAGAGCGATCGACTCGATTTCTGCCTTGTGCGTGATACCACGAAACTCGATCTCAAGTGCTACGGAGGAGCTCGTCGACGCTACGCTCAGCCATTGCGCTATTCGGTCCTGCAGCATTTGCTCGGTCTCTGCCGTATGCAATGGGTCAAATCGGGATTGCTGAACAAACGCTTCGGCAATGACTTTTCTCCATGCATCGAACAAGCTGAGCAGCCCGGAATCCTCAATAACCTCTGAGCGGTCGACAGCGGCATGACCCGCTTGTGACATGCGGCTCAGGATTGCCGAATGCAGGCTAAAATCAATATGCACGGGTACTGCGTCTTTGTACTCGCGCCGCGTCGCTGCAACGGCTGCGTCGACCATGGCGACTACCGGCACGTCCAGCTCTGCAGCGATCCCAAGAAACAGAGCGAGATTGTTATTACTCATATAAGTCGGAACAGCCACCACCAATTTATCGCCCTTGTGCCCTACAGCCTTCCAAATCTGTTCCAGCTGACGGCTAACCAGATCCGCGCTGCTGAGGTGCTGAAACTGTCGGTCAGCAATAGGCGTAGTTTGTAAGTCAGCCCAGAAATTGTTTTGAATACGTCGTGGTCGAATTCGGGCACTGGCAAATGCCGCCTTACCCGTCGTCAGATCGTCGTCTTCGAGCAACGCAAATCCAGGCTCCCGATACAAAATTTTATCTGCATCGAGAAAACAGAGACCGGCATCGTTCAAATGTGCGGATAGCAAGCTCAAGATGATTACCGCTAGTCGGACTGCATATGACGGATCAACTTGTCATTCACGTAATTTTCGCTGTCAAAAACCAGACGCTCCTGCAACAACTGCAACTGATGCACCAGGAACATCAGGAAAATACTGATCAACAACGCGATAAAGGTCGAGTTGAATGCGACGCCGAGACTTTGTGTAACTCCCGTAATATCTCCTTGCACTGCTTTGTCAGCCTGAGCAAGCGCTTCGCCGATTCCGCGTACCGTGCCGATAAAGCCGATCGATGGAATCGCCCACGAGATATAACGAATCATCGATAATTCGGATTCCTGTCGCTCTGCTTCGTTTTCACTAATTGTGTGCGTTGTGCTCGAGACGTCCTGAATGCTCCGTGTCGAGCTGAATCGTCGCAGCGCCGCGAGGAGCGTGCGCGGCAATAACATTCCCTGCCGGTCCTCCGGCAGTTGCTCAATCTGGCGCGCGAATTCGCGCGTGTCCTCCGGCAAAATTCGCATCCCTTCAGCAACCGGAACGAGATCCACATCCAGCAAGTGACGCTCTCGTACCGTTAACACTGTCTTATAGCCCATAATTGCGAGAGCCCATATTCCGAGAATGAAACAGGCCTCTTGCTCAAGATCCTTGATCAATACGGAAACGCGCCGCTCGCGAATGTAATCAGGGTCAGCTGCTGCCGCTGCATTTTGCTCTTCAATGATCTGAGCTGCATTTGGCCGCACAACCGAAACATAGAATGCATGCACGACGATGATCGCAATAATCAATACAAACAGCTGGTAAACGAATTCAAACGGTATGCTTTTATTTTTCATAGGTGTCAGTTCTGGCTAGATGTCAGTTGGAAACGGAATGGACTGATCCGCGGGGATGTCTTCACTGGGGATAAAGTCCTCGTCTTCAGCGTCCTGATAAAACTCATCATCGACTACAACGTCTTCTTCCTCAGGCTCTTCTTCCTCAGCCTCAGCCTCTTCGTCCTCAGGCTGGGGGTCGAGTTCATCCTGTTCGGCTTCTTCCGTCACAGACTCACCGCCCTCCTGAGCCAGGGCCGATTGAATCAGGATCGATTGAACATTGGTCGATTGCGCCACAGCAAGAGAAACCAAAATTACGGCAATGATGATCAGCAGCGCAATTCTTTGCATGCAGGGTCTCCAGTCAACCTGTCCAGATTATATAGACAGCAAACACTTGCGATTGTCGCACGAAAATTCAATCCAGATTTCGAGCGATGCGGAATCCTACATCGGGCCGCGCACCGGTCCCATAATCGCGATAGGTTAGCCGTAGCTCGGTAACGCCTGCATGGCGCCAGGACGACCCTCTAATAACATGCGGCTTGCCATTTTCGGGGCCCAGGGGATCAACCAGCGGCGTTTTTAGTCCCGGCGTAGGCACCGTGTAAAAGTCGTTCACCCATTCTGCAACGTTGCCGCTACCGTCAAAGATCCCGATTGCGCTGGCTGGAAACTTACCGGTCGCAGCAGTAGCGGAAAATCCGTCGTCGTATCGCGGTATGACTGTGGGCACGAGGTCCCGGGATGATTGACCGGCGAAATTACCTGAGTTTTCTTTCGGCGGCATGTCTGGCCCCCAAGCAAATTTCTGTGCGCCCTCGTTGCCGCCATAGCGAATAGCCCATACCCACTCGGCCTCGGTCGGCAATCGATAGCCGTCGGTCAACGGGCGGATCGTGATCCACTCGCCGAACTTCTGTTCATACGCCGGCGTCAAACCCTCGATCGCACTGAGCCAGTTGCAGTATTCAGCCGCATCGCCCCAACTGACACGAGCGACCGGATTGGCGTCGCCTGCCATCGCGGCATGAATATCACTACCAGAGTCGTGATTTTCGCGAAATTGCCTGAACTCCTTGTTGCTGACTTCCCGTACACCTATCAGGAAGGGCTTGGAAATGGTCACTGGCAGAATAACTTCATTGGCGCGGCGGCCCGGATCCGCACGCGACGAACCCATGGTGAAAGTACCGGGCTCAACGCGGCGCAACACCTGACCCACTGAGGTCTTTTGCGTCAACTGAATCTTGGCACGCTCGATTTCTTCCTGCGACCGCAGTCGCGCGGACATAGTCTGCGGATATCCCGGACGCGGAGTCACTGCGCGCGTCCAGTTTTCGTAGCCGTCTTTCTTGACCTCAATCCGATGCGGGGCAGAACTCAAATTGAAGGTACTGGTGCCGGTGCCGCGTGCCCGGCCGTCGACGTAAACAATCGCATCGGCCGGCATTACATTGACCGTAACGCGACCGGTGCGCGCTGACAGATCGATCGTAATCGAATCACTCGCCGCGGCGTCCAGACGCACTTGACGTCGGCTCGAACCGTATCCTGCTTTCGAAAGTCCGATGACGTAGTTAATACCAGGTGACAGTGACAGAGAAATCGGTGACTGGCCCCTGTAGCGGCCGTCAACCGTTACGTTGGCAGCGCGCGGAATCGAATTAACCTGCAACTTTGCATTTGCTGGCTGCAAATTGATCACAGGCAATGATTGTGGAATGTTCGGCTTTGCCGTTACCGCTCCGTCCCATGCGCTAAATCCCTCTTGAATGACGCTGATCTGATGCTTGCCCTCAATGAGCTCGATCGTCGCCGGCGTCACACCGACTTCTTCATTGCCTGCAAGAATAGTCGCACCTGCAGGTTCGGAGCTAATGGTGACATTTGACCAACGCGGCACCAGTTGCACTGCCAGTGATTCATCGCGCCCGAGACCCTGCATGTAGATAACATCTTCAAAGGGCAAATAGCGGTCGGCTTGTATACTAATGCTGTGCTCGCCCGGCTGTAGCTCAAGCGGCCCGTAGGGCGATTTGCCAACCGTCGCGCC
>CAYWYT010000010.1:0-21114 GCA_964462665.1 uncultured Woeseiaceae bacterium
AAGCCAGCGCCAACGTGCACCAGGAAGGTGACGTCCACGAGCGGCGACGACGTAGATGGTTGGGTGATAAACGAAACTGGCGCTGCGTCAGCGGCGGCTACCGATGGCGTTGGCAGCGTCCGAGCTTCTGCAACGACCGCGGCAGGCGCGGAATCAGCCATACCGGCAGCGGCAACCAGATCGTCGACTGAAGTCATGCCATCGATTCCATCCATGGCGCCATCTGCCGACAGGGTCAACATCGCTCTGGAGCTATCGGTAAAGTACTTATTCGCAGCGTCGCGCAAGTCTTCGGCGGTCAGCGAGTCATAGCTTACGAAAACCTCATTCATTGTTTCCGGAGTGCGGAAGAACTGTACGAAACTGGCCAACACTCTGCCGATTGATCCGGAATTATCAAACTGCGCTGTGAATGCATAGCGTAAGCGCGACTTGGTTTCCTCGACTTTCTGCGGCGCAACTAATTGCGTCCGGGCCTCGACCAGTGTCGCATTGATGGCATCTCGAACCGCCGGGCCATGCGCTGCATCAGTTAATCGTGCACCGATAATTAATTTTCCAGGGTCAATCCGATCCGGGAAATAGACCATAAGTTCATCAACCATTTGCGATTCGATGACCAGGTCTTGATAGAGCGCAGACGATTCAGAAAAATAGATCGACGAGATCAGATCGAGCGATGGCATATCCTTTGCGGTCGGCACGTATGCCGGACCGCGGTAGGCTGCCATTAGCCAGGGTTGTGTCGGACTCTCCCACTGCAGATGCTCGTACTTCGGCCCTGCAAGCGGTGGTTCAACCGGAATCTCGACATTGTAGTCGCCACGTTCCCAGTCACCCCAGTACTTTTTGACCAGCTCAAAGGTTGCTTCCGCATCCAGATCACCGACAAGAATAACGACAGACTTCTCCGGACGGTACCAACGATCAAAAAATACTTTTGAATACTCCATTTGATCGGGCATTGCCTGAATATCTTCCACGAAACCCATGGTTGTGTGCTTGTAGGTGTGTTGCTCGAACATCATGTCGCCCAGACGCTCGAACATTTTTCGAAGAGGGTTGGAAAAGTTCTTTAAATACTCGCCGTTGACGGCCAGCGCCTCGGTACGAAACGCCTCTTCGGTATAACTCAGGTTCTGAAATCGGTCTGCCTCAAGTTCAATCATTTTTTCGAGGTCGTCTTTCGTGAACGTGATGTGGTAGTTGGTGTAGTCGTCAGTCGTGTACGCATTTTGATCCGCGCCGGCTTTCTTCAAGATGTCGCTGTAGACCTCGGCGGGGTACTTTTCGGTACCACGAAACATCATGTGCTCAAAAAAGTGTGCGAATCCGGTCTTACCCTCTTCAACTTCGTTCCTGGACCCGGTTTGCACCGGAATCTGGATGGTGACGATGTCCGGATAGTCGGTCGGAACAACAATGACGCGCAGACCATTATCGAGGTCGCGCATCAGGTACGGCATATCGAAAATCTTTGCGCTGCTGCCATCGGCTTCGGCTACCGGGTTTTCTACTGTCTTGCTGCAAGCCACAGCCAACACGGCCACTGATATGGCCACAATTAGTCTTTTCATCATTTACTCCAATCCGACTACAATGCGGATATGCGTCTTATTAAATTAATCCAGATTGTTCTTATGCTTCTCGTGGCCGGCACAGTTGCCGCTGCCGAGACTGCGATTCACAATGTTACTGCTTATACATCGACCAATACAGGCATTCGAGAGTTCAGTGTGTTGGTCATTTCTGATGCTGGTAAAGTCGCCGCCACCGGCGGGCCAGAGCTCCTGGCGCGCTATCCGGAGGCACAGCGAATCGATGCCAAAGGCCGTAGCTTGCTGCCAGGGCTGACCGATGCACATGCCCACATGTATGGCCTTGGTTTTCTCAACATAAGCCTGAACCTGGCTGGAACGCCCAGCGTCGATGATGCGGTGCGTCGCATCGCCGAATTTGCTGTTGATAATCCGCATTCTGAATGGATCCAGGGTCGCGGCTGGAACCAGGTCATTTGGCCGGTTAATGAATTCCCGACCGCAGCGGATATCGATGCGGCTGTTAGCGATCGTCCGGTCTGGCTGAGACGTATTGATGGCCACGCGGGATGGGCGAACACCGCGGCACTCACCATCGCAGGCGTCGACGACGACACACCGGACCCCGTAGGTGGAAAAATTATCCGCGATAACAATGGGCGCGCCACCGGGATACTCGTCGACAAAGCAATGAGCCTCGTAGGCACCTATTTACCAGCACCTGACAAACATGACATTCGTGCGGCTTACCGTGCTGCGACGGACGTCCTGTTGCCGCTAGGCGTGACCGGCGTACACGATGCAGGCATCGATATTGCAGAGACCGAGGTCTACATATCGATGGCTGACGATGGCGCATTGAAAATGCGTATCTACGCCATGTTGGCGAACGCGGGCCCGAACCTTGATGCGATGGGTGAACCGATGATCGCTTACGGTAACGATCATTTGGATATTCGTGCCGTCAAGATCTATGCGGACGGCGCACTGGGCAGCCGCGGGGCAGCAATGCTGCAACCCTACTCGGATGACGTCGAGAATTTCGGTCTGCCCTTCGTAACGGCAGATGAACTCTTCACATCCGTCCATAAAGCGAACCGCATGGGCTTTCAAGTTGGCGTTCACGCTATTGGTGACCGCGGCAATCGCCTGGTGCTCGACGCGTTCCAGCGAGCACAAGACAACAAACCCTCTGCATTACGCAATCGCGTTGAGCACGCACAGATTATTGCCCTGGAAGATATTCCAAGATTTACCAAGCTTGGTGTAATTGCCTCAATGCAACCCACGCACGCGACCAGCGATATGAATATGGCCGAGGATCGCATCGGGCCCGAACGCATCAAAGGCGGATACGCATGGCGCAAACTTCTGGACAGCGGTGCCGTTATTGCGAGCGGCTCCGACTTTCCGGTCGAGTTGCCGAATCCGTTTCATGGGCTGTTTGCCGCGGTAACCCGTCAGGATAGAAATAATCTGCCTGAGGGTGGGTGGTACACAGGCGAGGCTTTGTCCCGAGCAGAAGCTCTGCATTCCTTCACGCTCGCTGCTGCGTACGCCGCACATCAGGAAGAGCGTTTTGGTAGCCTCGAGCCTGGCAAGTGGGCAGATTTCATCATCCTGGATCGCGACTATTTTGCGATTCCGTCGGATCAGATTGACGACATTCAGGTACTTGAAACATGGGTAGGCGGCGAGCGCGTTTACCAGCGTGACTAACGGAGAAATAGATGATTGTTGAGCAAATCTGGACTGGCAATGCGTATCGCAATTTCAATTACCTGATTGTTTGTCCGGATACCGGCGACGCATTGGCTATTGACCCACTCGACTACGAAAAATGTCTTGCCGCTGCTGCCAGCAACGGTTGGACGATTACGCAGATTCTCAACACACACGAGCATGGCGATCACATCGGCGGCAACAAGGCCGTGGTAGCAGCGACCGGAGCAAAAATAATTGCTCACAAGAATGCCGCTGGTCGCATTCCCAACATCGATGTTGGTGTTGCTGCCGGAGACGTCGTAAAAGTCGGCAGTAGCGTCGAACTCGAATGCCTGGATACGCCGGGGCACACGATGAGCCACATATGCCTGCTATCAAAGACTGATCAGCCCGGACTGTTCAGTGGCGACACACTATTCAATGCTGGCGCCGGCAACTGCCACAATGGTGGCCACCCGAGTCAACTTTACGACACGTTTGCACAGCAACTCGACAAACTAGACAACACAACGCGTATTTTTCCTGGCCATGATTACCTGATCAACAATCTTGAGTTCACATTGGACCGGGAGCCGGATAACGAGACCGCTAAATCGATGCTCTCGCGTTACCAGGGCCAGGATCCAGCGGACGCGCTGGTAACGACGATTGCGCAGGAACGGGAAGTAAATACTTTTTTTCGTCTCGACAACGCTTCAATCATTGTCCGCTTGCAAGAGCAATTTCCGGAAATTGGCGATCAGCCAGATCCGCGCAGTGTTTTTCTTAAGCTCCGGGAGCTACGCAACAGTTGGTGAGCGAGCCGCTTTCCAAAGCCAGTACAGTGCGTCATAGCACGACGTCTGCCGTGCCAGCTGCTCGCGCCAGCGGTCGCCGTCGCCATCGAAATAGGCATTAAGCAGATAGTCCGCACGGTCTGGCGCTAGCCGGTGGTGCGCAACTATCGTGGCTATATCGAAGAACGGATCGTTGTCGCAGGCGTACTCCCAATCCAAAAATCGAACTTCGGGCATATAGATGATATTGGCGGCAACCATATCGTTGTGGCAGCAGCAAAGATTGTGCGGCCGAGGCATTGCCTCTATTCTTGCCAGACAGTCACGAACTTTGTCCGCATCACCATTGTGAATTTGCTGCGCATAGTCGCGAGCGGCCTGAATCGCGTCGAAGGTACGGCCGGTCAGCGGCAGTGCATGTAGCCTTTTCATTGCCGCAGCCAGTTCGTCCAGATTTTCATCGACATCAAGACACCCTGCCGACCAGACAACGCCCTCAACATACTCAGTCAACAACAGCGTATCGCTGACGAAAATTGCCCTGTTTGCGAGTCCTTGTTGCGCGCCTCGATTCTGCACCTGCGCCTCGGATGCGCGTGAATTGAACGGCTCTCGACGGGGAAAATCGTCGACCTTTAGGACGGCTTTGCAACCGTTGAGTTCGATCAGCCAGGATTTGTTAGTGATGCCACCTTCAAGCTCGGAATACTCTGCATCCTCCCAACCCGGGATCTGCGCCAACTGCTGCCTAAGCGCATCGCTCACGCGTTCGACTCCCGATAGCTACGCGTCCAACTTAACAGACCGATTGGAATCATCAGGAGATACAAAACATAAAGCACGGCAGTCAATTCAAGACCCTTCGCCCAGAACACGAAAATCATCGTCGCATCGATAACCAACCAATACCACCAGTTCTCTAAAACTTTACGGGTGACCAAATAGGTCGCCCAAACAGCGCCCCAGCTCGTTAACGAATCGATGTAAGGAAATGCCGCATCCGTTCGTGTCTCCAGCAAGTATCCGGAGCCAAGACTAAGCGCAACGACGACAATTAACGCAAGCAAGTGCCTCTTGTGGGACCAGATGACCACCCGCAATCTTTGCTCGCCGATACGACCTGCAGTCCAGCTATGCCAGCCATAGACCGCCATCGCGAAATAAAAGATGTTCAGCGTAGCTTCCATGTACAGGCGAACATCAAAGAACAGAAATGCGAAGATGGCCGAACTAATCCCGGCGCAAAACCAACACCAAATATTCTGCTGTATCGCCAACAGCAGGTACAAGACCGCCAGAATGACCCCAATGGCCTCTAGCGTGGTATAGGCCAATGCCTGATCGAGCAGAGTAGTGCCGAATTCGTGCACTTAAAAACTCATGTCGAAACTGACACCAAGCTGCTGCGGATCACCGAAGCGGGTGTATAAAGTCGGCGGGAAGTCAGGCGGCTCGTTGCCAAAGAAGAAACCGCGCACGGCGTAGTCCTCGTCAAAAAGATTACGTGCCCACAGTTGTACCGACCAGCTACCCGTTTCGAATCCGACGCGTGCGTTTGCCAATTCATAAGCCTGGGATTTCTGGTTGTGACTAACATCGAAATAGAAATCACTGCGCGATGACAGGTCGATACGCGCGAAGAATCCTGAGGCATGTGAATAACGGCCGCCGACCGCCAGAGTGGAGCCAGGCGCATGTGCCTGTCGTCGGCCGCTAAGATCGACCTGCGGAGTCACAAACTTATCGAACGTTGCATCCAGTAGACCGACGGTCGCATACAACTCCCAGGCATCATTCGGTAACCAGCGAAGGTCCGCCTCGAGTCCCAAGGTCTCACCTTCCGCCGCGTTATCTGTGAAGAACACGAATGACGTCGGATCGCCGGGGTCAATCTGAAATGAGGTTCGTACCTGCTGATCTTCGCGTAACGCATAAAAAACCGAAGCATTGATATGCAGGTTATTCTGAGCCAAATTCGATTTAATACCGGCTTCGATATTCCACATCACCTCCGCGTCAAAATTACGACGTTCGTCCGGAACTACACCGAGATTAAAACCACCCGCCTTGTAACCACGTGACAGAGTTACGAAACTGGTAACGCGATCGGAATGCTTATGGCTTAGAGAAACCTCTCCCCCTAGCATGGATTCTGACGGACCCGCTCGCAGATCGCCGGAGTCTTTGTAGTCAGTGCTTCGACGCTCGGCACGCAGACCAAAACCAAGCCGCGTTGCATCAGTTAGTGTGAGCTCATACTGGCCGAATGCCGCGATACTGGTCGCTTCATATTCGCTGGTGAAGGTCTCATTCAGGCTGTCCGCGAAATCGTAGAACGGATCGTAGTAATCTCCCCAATTAAACGTATCGAGATCATCCTGCAGTTGCATCGCGTAGACGCCGGCCAGCCATTGATCGCCGACCAGGCGAAACTCCTGACTGAGCGTCGTTCTCTTTCGATCGCTGCTCGAAATGTAGTCGTAGGTAACCGGCGCCCAAAGCGCGGCATTTCCCCAATCAGCATCGTAGCTAAACTGGATATCGGAATCAGCCAACGCCGTGATGGATGTAAAGGAAACGTTACTCCATCCTGAGTACTGCGCCTTAAGAGAAGCGCCAGTGCTGCGCTGCGCATCTTTACCGGGTTTGTCGGATAACACCGTATACGAATTGTCGAGCGCAAAGGCATCGTAGCCGTTGTCGACATCTGCGAACATCAACGCCAGATCAACTTGCCAGTCGTCACCAGCAAGCCAGCGTAATCTCCCACGTACTGTTGTCTCATCCCGACCATTCGTATCCTGCCGCGCAAGATAAGGGTTATCGCGAAAACCGTTGCTTTGATGTTTATGTGCACTCATACGTAGCATCAATGTTTCGCTGGCATTAAGAGCGCCACCAAAAGCGAGTCCGGCCGAATAGGCGTCGTCGTCGGCCGCCATCAACTGCACATTCCCGGACCATTCCGCCGTGGGCATTGTGCTTTGCATGTAGATCAGGCCGGCAAGCGCGTTCGAGCCGTAGCGTGTGCCCTGCGGGCCGCGCAGGACCTCAATCTGTTGCATGTCAAAGAGCGTAGCGACAGTTCCTATACCGCTATAGTCGATATCGTCAATCAGGAAGCCTACAGAGGGGTTCGGCGCGCCCTGATACTGCTCCAGTTCGCCGGCGCCGCGAATCTGAAAGTACCGTGCGCGATTGCCGTCACCGGACCAATTCAAATTGGGTACGGAACTCACGAGCTCTTCAAAATGTTGTACCGCTCTCTCGCGAATCTGTTCTGAGTCGAACACAGTCACACTGGCAGGCACGTCGCTGCTGGCACGACCGCGATAATCGGCTGTCACGATAAGCTCGTCGATCTCTTCGGCGATCAACTGCACAGACAGCGTCAACAAAATTATAGCGGCGCAAAGCCGCAATGGGATTTGAAATGGCATCTATGTCTTCCTACGCCGGCATTATCCGGATCAGGTTATGAGGGTTCCCAAAATGGATCTCAGGCCAGAAGGCCACCCCTGTTGTCGCGAATTATAGCAGTCTTGCTATCAGACTGGAGGTATCCCAGCGGGACCCTCCAAGTGCTTGCACTTCCTCATAATACTTGTCGACGAGAGCCGTCATTTCCAAGCTCGCGCCATTACGTTGTGCTTCGCGCAATGCGATCTTGAGGTCTTTACGCATCCAGTCAACGGCAAAACCAAAGTCAAACTCCTCATTGGTCATTGTCTGCCAGCGATTCTCCATCTGCCAGGACTGAGCTGCACCTTTGGAAATTGCGCTAATGACTAATTCCGGATCCAACCCCGACTTTTTCGCAAAACTCAAACCTTCGGCAAGACCCTGCACCACACCGGCAATACAGATCTGATTGACCATTTTGGCCAGCTGTCCGCTACCGACCGGGCCGATAAGCGTGATCGCCTTCGCATAACTGTCCATAACCGCCTCTGCGCGAGCGAATACGTCTTCGTCGCCGCCCACCATAACGGTGAGTTGCCCGTTTTCGGCACCAGCCTGACCGCCAGATAGAGGTGCATCGAGGAAGCCAACGTTTTTCTCAGCAGCAAGGGCATGAATTTCGCGGGCAATGTCGGCCGAGGCAGTAGTGTGGTCAACGATTAGCGCGCCGTCAGAGATACCGGCAAGTATCCCGTCATCGCCAAGTACGACTTCTCGCACGTCGTCGTCATTGCCAACGCAAACAAAGACTATCTCCGCCGACTGCGCAGCCGCAGCCGGTGTTGCCGCCGCAGCGCCTTGATACTCAGCGCACCACGACTCCGCTTTCGACGCAGTCCGGTTGTAGATGGTGACATCATGTTTGTTCTTAGCGAGATACCCAGCCATTGGATAACCCATAACACCAAGACCGACAAAAGAAACATGCATAAACTGACTCCGGCTTTTCGCGGCTGAAGCCGCTCCTACACGATTCTACTCGGCGGCGTCTTTTTTTGGGTCTGTTTTTTTCTTGCGCGGATCAAGGCCGATAGAACGCGCGATAATTTCGCGCATGATTTCTGAGCTACCGGCATAGATTCGCGACACGCGCGCAGCGCTATACATGCGACTAATCGGATACTCGTCCATATATCCATTGCCGCCGTGTAGCTGAACACATTGGTCAGTGACCCGGTCTTCAAGCTCTGTCGCGTACAGCTTCGCCTTGGCGGCATCTTCAGCAGTTAACTTGCCGTCGTTGTGTACCATGACGCAACGATCGACAAATGTCTGCGCGATATCCAATTCAGTACGCATGTCCGCAAACTTGAACCGATTCACTTGAAAATCTGCAACCGTTTGTCCGAAAACCCGCCGTTCGCTCGCGTACTCCATTGTGACCGCAAAAGCTGCCTCAGCGTTCGCTAACGATCCTGCTGCGCTCAGCAGACGCTCCTCGGCCAAAAAGTGCATCAGGTGATAAAAACCTCGATTAAACTCGCCCAGCAAGTTTTCTTTCGGCACTTTCACATTACTAAAAAATAGCTCTGCAGTGTCCTGACTATGCATTCCCATCTTCTTGAGATTCTTGCCACGCTCAAACCCTTGCATGCCACGCTCTACCACGAACAAACTAATTCCGTGACTGCTATTCGAATCCGTTTTGGCGGCTACGATAACAAGGTCCGCGAGAATACCGTTTGAGATAAACGTTTTTGAACCGTTGAGCAAATAGTGGTCGCCTTTATCTTCGGCACGAGTGCGAATGCCGGAGACATCGCTACCCGCGCCGGGCTCGGTCATCGCTATGGCTAAGATGTTTTCACCCGACACGCACTTCGGCAACCAGCGCGCTTTTTGTTCCTCGGTGCCCAGATGGCCGATGTACGGACCGACAAGCCGGCTATGCAAAAATATGAAGAAGCCCACATCACCGTAGCGAGCATTCTCCTCCAGTAGGATTTGTTCGTAGCGAAAGTCGGATACACCCGCTCCGCCATACTTTTCGTCGGCCCACATGCACAACATGCCCTGCTCGCCAGCTTTTAGAAATGCTTCGCGATCAACGATTTCCTGCTCGGCCCAACGATCGGCATGTGGTCCGATTTCATTCTGCAAAAAACTTCGCGCCGCATCACGAAACATCTCATGTTCTTCGTCGAAGATACCTCTGTCCATAATCTATTTACCTTTAAAATTCGGCGGCCGTTTTTCAAAAAATGCCAGGACGCCCTCGCGATTATCATCGCAGCCAACCAGCTCACCTTGTAACTCGGCTTCCAATCCGTAGGAACTGCTCCAATCGTTCTCGGCAGCAAAGCGCATTATTTTTTTGGTACCTGCTACCGAAAGCGGCGCACGTTTCTCGATCGCCTGAGCCCATTGCAGTGCCGCATCGTGCAGTTCCTCGGCCGGCACTGTCTTGTTGGCCAAGCCCAATTCGACACATCTATCCGCGGGAATACGTTCCGATTCCACACTGAGTTGAAAAGCACGACGATAGCCAAGCTGCCGAACCAGCAACCAATTGAGACCACCATCCGGAACGAGCGAAATCGTCGTGAACGGCGATAACATGAAAGCGTTGTCCGCCATGATCAACAAATCGCACTGCAAGGCTATCGACAATCCAATACCTGCGGCCGAACCGGGCACTGCAGCAATTATGGGTTTCGGCATGGCCGCTATTGCTTCCTGTACCGGCTG
The DNA here is from genome assembly GCA_964462665.1 of uncultured Woeseiaceae bacterium. Classification (GTDB taxonomy): domain Bacteria; phylum Pseudomonadota; class Gammaproteobacteria; order Steroidobacterales; family Woeseiaceae; genus UBA1847. Next base: position 10,190 of record CAYWYT010000010.1, read on the forward strand.
ATACTCCTGCAGCAACATCTCCCTGACCGACCGCTTGAGTCCATCCTTGAGATCCGCGCCGGCTGAGAAACAGCGCCCTTCGCCGGTCAGAATGACAACGCGTATTGCATCATCGGCGTTGGCCTGTTGCAGCGCAGCCAACAGATCTTTACGCAAGTCCGTCGTGAATGCATTCATTCTCTCGGGCCGATTCAGCGTGATTACCGCTGTCGCTCCTTCTTGCGCGTATTTAACGATGTCGCTCATTGCCTAACCTCTCACATGTTGCGGCGATATTCGCCGCCTACGCTATAGAGTGCGTTAGATATTTGACCCAAAGAATTCGATTTCACGGTATTCATGAGCTCGGCAAAAACATTACCACGCTCGCGCGCCACCGCCTGCAAGTCAGCTAAAGCGCGTTCCGCTTCATCCGCATGCGTGCCTTGAAAACTGCGGACATGTTTGATCTGATTCTGTTTTTCACTTTCGCTGGAGCGAATCAACTCCTGCTCATGCACTTCGTCTTCCTGTCCTTCCTTCGGCAAGAAAGTATTTACACCGATCAATGGCAGAGATCCATCGTGCTTCATACTTTCGTAGTACATGCTCTCGTCTTGAATCTTGCCGCGTTGATACATGGTATCCATGGCGCCGAGAACACCACCGCGATCCGAAATACTTTCGAACTCTTTGTATACCGCCTCTTCAACCAAATCCGTCAGTTCTTCAATGATGAACGATCCTTGCCAGGGATTTTCACAGTTATTCAGGCCGAGCTCCTGAGAAATTATCATCTGAATGGCTACCGCACGACGCACGGACTGCTCAGTCGGAGTTGTGATCGCTTCATCGAACGCATTGGTGTGCAGACTATTGCAGTTATCGAACATCGCATACAGCGCCTGCAAAGTGGTTCTTATATCGTTAAAACTGATTTCCTGAGCGTGCAGACTTCGCCCGGACGTTTGCACATGGTATTTCAGCATCTGCGATCTTGAACTGGCGGCGTAGCGCTCGCGCATGGCGCGCGCCCAAATGCGTCGCGCGACACGACCGATAACGGTGTATTCAGGATCCATGCCGTTGGAAAAGAAGAAACTCAGGTTGGGCGCGAAGTCATCGATATCCATACCGCGAGCCAGATAGTACTCGACGATTGTGAAGCCATTCGCCAACGTGAAAGCAAGCTGGCTGATCGGGTTCGCTCCCGCTTCTGCGATGTGATATCCGCTGATCGAGATGCTGTAGTAATTGCGAACGCTGTTCTCGATAAAGAACTGCTGCACGTCTCCCATCATCTTCATTGCAAATTCGGTCGAGAAAATACAGGTGTTCTGCGCCTGGTCTTCTTTCAGAATATCAGCCTGCACCGTGCCACGTACTGTGGCCAGCGTTTCCTTACGAATGCGCGCATACGTTTGTGCGTCAACCACCTTGTCGCCCGAAATACCGAGCAAGTCCAAACCCAGTCCGTCGTTACCGTCGGGCAAATTCCCGACATAGACGGGCCGCTCGCGGTTTACAAAATAGGCGTCTATCTTTTTACTCGCCGCATCCCATGCACCCGTATCACGCAGGTGTTTTTCGACTTGCTGGTCGATTGCACTATTCATGAAGAACGCCAGAATCATCGGCGCGGGTCCGTTAATCGTCATCGATACAGAGGTCGTCGGTGAGCACAGGTCAAACCCTGAGTAGAGCTTCTTCATATCATCGACGGAGGCGATCGACACACCGGAGTTGCCTACCTTGCCGTAAATATCCGGTCGTTCGTGCGGGTCTTCGCCGTACAACGTTACCGAATCAAATGCTGTCGATAAACGCGCCGCCTCCTGGCCTAATGATAAGTAGTGAAAGCGCTGATTCGTGCGTTCAGGGGTTCCCTCTCCGGCGAACATTCGAGTCGGGTCTTCACCCAATCGACGGTAGGGATACACACCACCCGTATATGGGTAAGCACCGGGCAGGTTTTCTTTCTGCAGGAACAGCAGCAGCGCGCCCCAATCCTTGAACTCAGGCGCTGATATTTTGGGAATCTTCTGATGACTCAGACTTTCGCGGTAATTATTTCCGGTGATCTCACGGCCGCGCACGCTATAGGAATACCGCTCCGACTTCACGCCGGCCTTACGCTCAGGCCAGCTCTGCAACAGCTCGATGGATTCGTTGCTTAGTTCGCCAAGCGCTTCCTGGTATCGCTGCCGCAGCACCAGGAGACTGCGATCTGCGTCCGCGGTAAGGGCATCCGGCTGGTAACGCTCAAAGCTGGCCGGAAGCAATTCATCATCCAGAATTTTGAGCGCTTCGTAGAGATGCTGCAACTGGCTGGCAACCTCTGCCTGCGTCGCCGCGCCGTGGTTGATCTCACGACCCTGCTCCGCGATTTCGGCAAGATAACGGATACGCGCGCCCGGAATCATTGTCGTTGCCCGCGGTTCGCGGATGGACGTATCAATATCAGGTGTCCATTTTTTCTCGTCCAGCTTCATTTTATCAGCAGCCCGACTGCACAATTCGGAGAACATATAGCTGATACCGGGATCATTGAACTGACTGGCAATAGTGGGATATACCGGAATCTCTTCATCCGGTGTTTTGAACGCGACGTGATTTCGCTTCCACTGTTTACGAATGTCGCGCAATGCGTCCTCTGCACCGCGCTTGTCATACTTGTTCAGAACAATCAGATCAGCAAAATCCAGCATGTCGATTTTCTCAAGCTGACTTGCGGCGCCGTATTCGCTGGTCATTACGTAGACTGAGAAATCGACGAGATCCACAATTTCACTGTCGCTTTGCCCGATGCCCGCCGTCTCGACAAGAATGAGATCGAAGCCAAGCGACTTGAGGTAGCCAATATGGTCACCGAGCATCTCACTGGTTGCCAGATGCTGGCGCCGAGTCGCTATTGAGCGCATAAAAATTCGTTCCGAGCGCAGCGAGTTCATACGAATACGATCACCAAGCAAGGCTCCGCCCGTTCGACGTCGTGTTGGATCGACCGCAAGTACCGCGATCCGCATCTCAGGAAAAAAGGTCAGAAATCGATTCAATATTTCATCGGTCACACTGCTCTTGCCCGCGCCACCCGTGCCGGTAATGCCGATGACCGGTGTCTGACCGGCTTGCACCTGCCATTCCTTGCGCAAAGACTGCAACCGAGCGGCATCGATTCGACCTTCTTCGAGCGCCGATATCATACTCGCGATCTGTGGTGACTCGGCGCCGCCGGACGACAAAACATCGACAGGCGTTTGTCGGGCCGCGAGAGTGCGCTCGATCAGGTCCTCGATCATCGCCTCGAGGCCAAGGTTCATGCCGTCGTGCGGGTGGTAGATGCGCTCGACACCGTAGTCCATCAGCTCCTTAATCTCCTCCGGCGTAATCGTGCCACCGCCACCACCAAATATTTTGATGTGCGGAGCACCAAGCTCCTGCAGGCGATCAACCATGTAACGGAAGAACTCCATATGTCCGCCCTGGTAGGAACTTATCGCGATTCCATCTGCATCTTCCTGAATTGCGGCGCGCACGATATCGTCGACGCTGCGATTGTGGCCAAGATGAATGACCTCCGCACCGTGTGCCTGTATCAAGCGACGCATGATGTTAATTGCGGCATCATGCCCGTCGAACAGGGATGCTGCGGTGACGAAACGCAACGGGGCTTTACGACCTGAAGCACCTGGCAGATTGCTGGCTGCAGTGTTCATGAATGCAATTCTCCGGGGAAAAACAGCAGAAGTTTCCGCAGACTTGGCGGAAATTCTTTAAAAATCAATACGTTTTGCTATTGATAAAATTTTAATCTGGATTAAAATAATTCAGATTGAAGAAAATGACAAGTACAGGGTCGAGCAAGAAATGGTGAGAAACCCGGAAGAAACCAAATTCCAGCTGCAGCGCGACCGCATGCTTAAGGCTGCGGCCTACTGTTTTAACCAAAAAGGCTACAGCGGCACATCATTGAAGGATGTAGCGGATATCCTCGGCCTAACCGACGCGGCCCTCTACTACTACGTTCGCAACAAGGAAGAATTGGTCTATCAGTGCTACGTTCGCGCAGCTGAAGTCGGCCAACAGGCTATGGATCGGGCTATCGAGGAATCGACCAACGGATACGAGCAGGTACAAACCTATATCCGCTATCACATTGAATACATGGTGGGTGAACGTGGGCCGATCGCAATCATGAGTGAAGTGCCGTCGTTACATCCCGAGCACCGCGACGAAGTGCTCGGGTTTTCGAGATCGCACAGCTCGCGTTTCGAAGGATTGCTGGAAAAAGGAATTAGCGACGGCAGTATCGCTGCGTGCGATGTCCGCATGACTGGCAACTCGATCATGGGCTCAATCAACTGGATTCCGAAGTGGTTCCATGGAGATCCAGACTTCGCCGCGCGCGTGGTAGCCGAATTTCCCGAGATTCTCTGCCGGGGACTTCGCCCGGGCGCATAGATCCAAGCCTCTGGGCTATTTGATCGCGGCTTGTGCGCGCTTCTCCACATCCCGAATACGCGCAATTTCTGCCGCGGCCATAGGCCTTCCGGATGCGATGCTGTCACTCAAAAACGTCAGGCGACTTGGTATGCGTCGCTGCGCTTCCTCAGCAACCTGAGCCCGATCGGCATCCATTTGGCTCTGCGAGCTCACCAGATCGTTGCTCAATGTCGAGCGCTGCAAACGACGACCAATCAACTCAAGATCTTTCTCGATATAACTGACGATGATCATGGCGTCGCTGTAGTCCATACGTATCTCAGCGTACTTCTTGTCCGACTGAATACGCTGTTCATCCTTAAACAGCTCCCAAACTTCGTCACGGGCTCGCGAAAAATTCTCGTCACCGCGCTCCGCTGCCAGGCGATACCAGGCCGATCCGGCGATATAGTCACGCGGGACGCCTTTGCCGACCATGTTCATGTAACCAACCATGTATTGCGCGTATTTGTCGCCGAGCGGAACCAATTCTTCTCGATAGATGAAATAAGCGCGCTCGTAGTCGCCCTTCTCGAAAAGTTCGTCGACTTTTTCCTGTGTCTTGAGAATACGGCGATCAGGTTTGCTGCCCGGAAAATCGTCCGCAGCGACGGGCCCGACAGATGCCACCATGAGCATCGCCGCTACTGCGAGCTGGATTATGAGTTTGGGCTGCGCATTCATAGCAGAGTCTTTTTAGCACAAATTGACATGCATTGGATCAGTACGGATAGACTTTTTAGTTCGACTCAAATTCAGATCCATCAGTTCAAACTAATTTCTGCCAAGCGCTTTAATCCTCGAAACTGGGGCTCCGTTTCTCCATATTTGCCGCCACGGCTTCGATCTGCTGATGACCACCCAACAGCGATAATTGAAGCTGCGCTTCAAGTTGCAGGGCCTGACTCGTCGACAATTCAGCGGATTCGTCAAAAAGTCGCTTGATCGCTCGTACAGCACTGGGAGACTTCGCAGCAATTCCAGCAGCCGTTGCCTGCGCTGCTTGCGAGGGATTGTCGTGTATCGCAGTGATCACCCCCATCTCTCGTGCCTCGTCGGCATTGAAGACCCGACCTGTCCAGGCGAGTTCCTTCGCCTTGTCTGCAGGTATTAATCGGTCCAGCGTCTTTGAAATCGCCATATCCGGAATTAGGCCCCATTTTATTTCCATCACCGACAAGCGGCAGTCTGCACTGGCGAAGCGTAAGTCAGCTCCGAGGGCGATCTGCAACCCACCACCAAACACGGAACCATGCAGCGCACAAATTACGGGCTGTGGAACTTCACGCCACACAAAGGCAGCTCGTTGAAATAGATTTGCCGGAGAGTCCTTGCCCGGCATCATTTTCGATATCAAGACCGATTCGTCGTCCTGCTGAAATATGCTGAGGTCGATGCCGGCACAGAAACTCGGTCCAGCACCTTCGAGAACGATTGCCCTTACTGATGCGTCGCCAGCAAGCTCCATGCCTGCTTCCGCCAATGCTGCGAACATTCGTAAATCGATCGCATTGTGTTTTTCCGGACGATTCAACGTGACGGTAGCCACGTGACCGTCTTTACTGATTCTTACTGGCTCAGACATCGGCGCGCTTGATAGTCATACTTTTAGCGTGCACTTGCCGTTGCGCAAAACAATGCAGTCACGCTCTTTAACAGAGCATTGGAAGGACACAATATTTCCGTCCTGCCACATATCCGTAGTAATGGTGTCGCCCGGAAGCACCGGCAGCGAGAAGCGCGCATCGAAACCCTCTATTAGAGTGTGGTCGTAGTCGCATATCGTCTGCAAAACTGCGCGACACGCAATTCCGTAGGTGCAGAGCCCGTGCAAGATTGGGATTGAAAAACCTGCCGCAGTAGCCGCGTCCGGGTCTGCGTGCAGCGGATTTCTATCTCCGTTGAGTCGAAACAAGAGCGCTTGATCAGCACGTGTTGGCGTATCGCAGCTCAAATCCGGCTCACGACGCGGCGGCCGATGCGGTTTGGGCCCAGAGCCTGAGGGCGCACCAAATCCGGAGTCACCGCGCGCCATCACGGTTGCGCCAGCGGTGAAAATCACAGCGTCATCTTTCGCCAGTCGCCCTTCCACCTCGAACAAAAACATCGAACCGCGCGATGCACCACGGTCAAAAACATCGACGACCCGCTTGTTAAGCCGCAAATCAGCCGCCGCCGGCATGGGTCGATACAGCTGCAATCTCTGTTCGACGTGCAACACCTGACTGTAGTCCCAGCCAAGGTCAGCTGGAAACATGTCCGGAACGATAGCACTCGCCAGTGTCGGCACTGTCCGCAGCGTGTTTTCCCCCTCGTATACGTAGGCCAATTCTTTGCGATCAATCGCGTCGCGACCAAATCCCACACTTTGCGCATACAGCATGGCCTCGACGTCGCCATAAACACGCTCGATATCGAGAATTTCCGTAGCCATTAACCTGTCGTAATCCATTGCCATCTACTTTTCTCTCGGCTCAACAAAGAAGTCTGCTGCCAGTGGCAATTCCGGATTCACCGCATACTCACTGAGATCCGTAATGCCCTCGCCTTCCAAAACGGAATCATCTATACAAAAATTTCCGGTAAATTCGCGGCTCGGTTTGGAAAAAATCACGTACGCGGCGTCAGCCATAATCTCCGGCTTGCGAGAATGCATCATCAATTCCTCACCGCCCAACATATTTACCGCGGCAGTAGCAATTGTCGTTCTCGGCCATAAGGCGTTGACTGCAATTCCCTTTTCGCGAAACTCACCAGCCATTCCCAACACGCACATGCTCATACCGTATTTGGCCATTGAGTATGCGACATGCGGCGCGAACCATTTCTCTTTCATGTGCAGAGGCGGCGCCAGCGCAAGAATATGTGGGTTTTCTGCTTTCAGCAGCCACGGCAAGCAGGTTTTGGATACGAGAAAAGTCCCGCGCGCGTTCACCTGATGCATGAGGTCGAATCGATTCATGGAGACGTCTTCGGTGCCAAGAAGAGCGATCGCGCTCGCATTGTTTACCACGATATCGATTCCGCCGAACTCCTCAGCAGCCGTTGCTACCGCATCAGCGACCGCCTGATCGTCGCGAATATCGCATACCAGTGGCAACGCCTTGCCGCCGGCGGCCTCAATTTCTGCCGCTGCGGTATAAATCGTGCCTGGCAGAGACGCATGCGGCTCAGAGCTCTTCGCTGCAATAACGATATTGGCGCCGTCTTGCGCCGCGCGTAACCCGATCGCGAGTCCTATGCCGCGGCTGGCGCCGCTGATGAAGAGTGTCTTGCCTGTAAGTATTGCCATTGATATGCCGCTCCGAACCCAGGCGACATGATACAGCAGAGCGCCGCTACGGCGACTACATACGGAAGATTCCGAACGGAGATTCGTGCTCACGCGGCCGGTTCATCGCCGCAGACAGCGCGAGCGACAAAACGTTGCGAGTGTCTACAGGATCGATGACTCCGTCATCCCAAAGCCTGGCGCTGGCGTAATATGGACTTCCCTGTAATTCATACTGCTCACGAATTTCCGCTTCAAAGTTCGACTGCGACTCCTCTGGCCAGTCCTCACCGCGCGCCTCCATGCCGTCGCGCTTTACAGTCGACAACACCAGGGCCGCCTGCTCGCCGCCCATTACAGAAATGCGCGCGTTTGGCCACATCCACATCATTCTCGGGCTGTATGCCCGGCCGCACATCGCATAGTTGCCGGCACCAAATGAGCCGCCGATTATCACGGTAAACTTCGGAACCGTCGCGCTTGCCACCGCGTTGACCATTTTGGCACCATCTTTGGCTATTCCGGCGTGTTCAACCCGCTTACCAACCATGAATCCCGTAATGTTTTGCAGAAACAGCAGCGGAATTCCTCGCCGATTGCAGAGCTGTATGAAATGCGCACCTTTTTGTGCGGATTCCATGAACAATATGCCGTTGTTGGCGACGATACCTATCGGACAACCGTCGATGTGCGCGTAGCCGCAGACCAGGGACGCACCGTACAACTTCTTGAACTCCTGAAATTCGGAACCGTCCACAATGCGTGCGATGACCTCACGAACATCATAGGGATAACGATATTCTCGAGAGACAATGCCGTAGATATCTTCTGCCGGATACACGGGCTCAACCGGCTCGCGCATTTTGACAGGGGCCGTTTTCTCGATATTGAAATTGGCGACGATCTCTCTGGCGATCTCCAGGGCATGGGTATCGCTATCAGCGAGGTGATCCGTTACGCCTGAAATCCGCGAATGTACAGCGCCGCCGCCCAGTGTTTCGGCGTCAACAATTTCTCCTGTGGCCGCTTTGACCAGTGGCGGACCGCCGAGAAAAATGGTGCCCTGATTGCGCACAATGATCGCCTCGTCGCACATCGCCGGAACATACGCGCCACCGGCTGTGCATGACCCCATTACCGCCGCCAATTGCGGTATGCCCTGCGCTGACATACGTGCCTGATTGAAGAAGATGCGACCGAAATGATCGCGGTCCGGGAACACTTCGTCTTGTCTGGGCAGGAACGCCCCGCCGGAATCAACCAGATAGATACAAGGCAGGTGATTCTGCTCGGCGATTTCCTGGGCACGCAGATGTTTCTTGATGGTCAGTGGGTAGTAAGTACCGCCTTTTACAGTCGCATCATTGGCGATGATCATGCATTCGGTATCGTGCACGCGGCCGATGCCTGCGATAAGACCGGCAGATGGTATGTCGTCGTCGTATACATCGTGCGCCGCAAAAAGTCCGACTTCCAGAAACGGTGAATTGTCGTCGAGCAACGCGGCGATCCGGTCTCGTGGCAAGAGCTTGCCACGGGATAGATGCCGTTCCCGTGAACGCGCTGATCCGCCAGTCTTAATATGGTCAGACAGTTCACGCAACGCTGCAGCTAAAGACTCGTTGGCGTCTTTATTGTTTACGTAGTCTTCCGACTCGCGATCAACCTTGGTTTCAATTTGTGGCATTAAATAACTCGCGCCCAATCAGCATTCGTCGAATCTCGCTGGTGCCTGCACCAATCTCATACAATTTAGCATCTCGCAACAAGCGCCCGGCCGGGAACTCGTTGATGTAGCCGTTGCCGCCGAGCGTTTGGATTGCTTCGCTGGCCATCCAGCTCGCTTTCTCCGCAGCGACCAGAATACAGCCTGCAGCATCGAAGCGGGTAGTTTGCTGCCGATCGCAAGCTCGCGCCACCGCGTACACATAGGCACGACAGCTGTTCATTGCCGTATACATGTCAGCCAGCTTCCCTTGCATAAGTTGAAACTCACCAATCGCCTGGCCGAACTGTTTGCGATCGTGCACGTACGGCATCACCAAATCCATGCAAGCTCGCATGATACCGAGCGGGCCGCCGGCCAGGACCACACGTTCATAGTCCAGTCCGCTCATCAGGATCGCGGCGCCCTTACCTTCTGTCGCAAGCAAGTCGATTGCCGGTACACGACAATCCTGCAGCAGCACCTCACTGGTATCGGATCCGCGCATACCCAGCTTGTCGAGTTTTTGATGCGTCGACAGGCCCGGATTGTCACGTTCGACAATGAATGCGCTCAAGCGACGTTGCGCAACGTCGGTAACGGCGTAAATGACTATCACGTCAGCCTGTGGCGCATTGGTGATCCACATCTTCGAACCGTTCAGGACATAGTCGTCACCATCGCGGATTGCTGTAGTTCGCATCCCCATCACGTCAGAACCCGCTCCGGTCTCGCTCATGGCCAATGCGCCCAGATGTTCGCCTGACACCAGTCGCGGCAGATACTTTTGCTTTTGTCGATCGTCACCCCAGCGATGAATCTGATTTACGCAAAGATTGGAGTGCGCACCGTAGGACAATCCAACCGATGCCGAGGCGCGACTGATTTCTTCCATCGCGACGACGTGCGCAAGGTAGCCCAGACCCGTGCCGCCATATGTTTCGTCAACGGTAACGCCGAGCAAACCCATTGCGCCCAACTCTGGCCAAAGGTCCCGCGGAAACTCGTTTTGAGAATCGATGTCACTCGCGCGCGGCGCGATATTGTCGCTTGCAAATGCGGCGACCGCTTCGCGCAGCATGTCGACGTCGTCGCCGAGGCCGAAATCAAAGTCAAACATAGATCATCCAGATGTCTTGTGACCCCTGATTCTGGATGCTTGCGGCTGGCTGCTATATACCGCATTGCTGGTAGATCGCGCGCTTACGTCAGGCAGACGATAACTCTTTGATAAATAATGAAAACAATTCATATTGCGAGGTTATGCCCAACTTCGAGAACAGATTGCGCTTGTGAACCATGACGGTCCCAGGGGCGATGCGCAGTTCACGAGCGATCGACTTCGCTGAATGTCCTCGTAGCAGCAACTGCGTTATCTGCCGCTCGCGATCCGTCAGCTGGGTGTCGCCAAATTTATCGAAGCAACGGGTCAGCCGACGGTGCAGATTATGTTTTCGCTCGACTCGCCGGGATTTATTGTCCCAGTGC
>CAYWYT010000011.1:0-20374 GCA_964462665.1 uncultured Woeseiaceae bacterium
CACATCATCGTGGCGATCGCCTTGGTGGCTTGATTTTTGGTGATACAACGCACCGTGAACTCAAGCCCAAGCTTGGCAGGCAAGCCGCGTTACGCTTTGTGCATCAATTGGCCGAACATCCGGACTGGAACTCCCGCGAGCGCGATGACGGAGACGATGGCGAGCATCAGTTCACACAAGCGATGTCTGCGTTGCGGCGGGTCGCGCGACCGGGAAGCCTGGTCGTGATCATTAGCGATTTTCAGGGTTTCAGCAGAGCGGCCAAGTCTTACCTGTCCAGCATCGCTCGCCACAATGAAGTACTGGCGTTGTTTCTCAATGATCCGATTGAACGTCAATTGCCACCGCCTGGCCGCTACCGGCTGGTTGCAGGCGAAGACGAAATGGCGATCGACACTTTTACGAATGCAGCTCGGCTTGAGTATGCGAGCGCGTTCGAAGCTCGCAGTCATGAGCTGGATGTGTTCTGTCACCGTTACGGCGTGCATTTGTTACCGCTATCTACAGAGGACGATCCTGTAGCCGCATTGCAAACTGCACTTGGTCGGCGGAATCGATAGCGATGACTCCCGAGCAAATACCGTTGCGTGACCTGCACCTCCCTGATGCGATTAGCTGGTGGCCGTTGGCACCAGGTTGGTGGGTTGTGATTGGTATCGCATTGGTCGGTATCGGCTTTTTGATTCGCGCTTGGCTGCGCACGCGTGCGCGCAGTGCCGCCAGACGTTACGCACTGCGTCAGCTCGACGCGATAGTGCAACAATACGACGAGCACAAAGACCCGATCGCGTTCGGTGCGAAATTGTCCGAGCTGTTGCGGCGCACCATGCTGGCATACGCACCACGACTGGATGTTGCCGGGCTCACCGGTGACGAGTGGCTGCGGTGGCTGGATCAGGACCTCGCGCAGCCGGTATTCAGCAACGGTCCGGGCCGGCATATTCTTGATCTGCCGTACCGTAATCCGAACACAGAGTTGCCGGCTGCCGACATGGACAGGCTGGTGGCAGCGGTCCGTCATCGCGTCGCAACGCCAGTTGGAGCACAGAGCTGATGTGGTCTCTTGCCTGGCCTTGGGTGTTGCTCGCACTGCCGTTGCCAATACTCATAAACCGCTTCTTGCCGGAGACGTCCAGCCTGCAGGATGCGGGACTGAAAGTGCCGAGCTTCGGTGGCTTTGCCGTTTTGGCGGACCGATCGCATGCGGAGCAATTGCTTAGCTGGAAAATGTGGCTCGCTGTGATCGCGTGGATGCTGCTGGTTCTCGCGGCGGCGCGGCCGGAACGCATCGGTGATGAGCTGGATGTGCCGGTATCCGGGCGCAATCTAATGCTGGCTGTGGACCTCTCGGGCAGCATGGATCAGAAGGACTTCGAACTTGGCGCGCGTCGGGTTGATCGTTTGACCGCGACCAAGGCTGTTGCGAGCGACTTTATCAGTCGACGCGAGGGCGACCGTATTGGACTCATATTATTCGGCGAACGCGCCTATCTGCAGGTACCGCTGACGCTTGATCGAGAAACAGTAAAGGTTCTGTTGCTTGAGGCGTTTATCGGCCTGGCGGGCGAGAAAACAGCGATCGGCGACGCGATTACCCTGGCCGTAAAACGTATTCACGACCTTGAAGAAGATCCGGGCGAGCAAGTTCTGGTGCTACTGACCGACGGCGCCAACACGGCTGGCGAAGTGCCGCCGATGAAGGCCGCAGAACTCGCACAACAAGTCGGCTTGCGGATTTATACAATTGGCATTGGCGCCGAGCAGCTGCAGGTTTCCTCTCTCATTGGTGGCCCGCGCAATATCAATCCGTCGGCTGACCTGGACGAGGAAACACTAACGAGTATTGCGGAGATGACTGGCGGCCGGTATTTCCGCGCCAAAGATACGGCAGGCCTGCAGGACATCTACCGGCTGGTGGACGAACTCGAACCCGTTGAAGAACCGGAGGCCGGTTTTCGACCGGTCAAGTCTCTTTACTATGTGCCGCTGGCCGGCGCATTCGCTCTGGCCGCATTGCTGGGCCTAAGCAATTTGATGCAGAACCTGCTTCGCAGGCGTTCCAGCAGAGTACAAACCGATGCCGGCTGAGTTTCACTTCCTGCGTCCGGACTGGCTATGGGCATTGCCATTGGTCATTCTCGCAACAGTGCTGCTCGCGCATCGCCGGCTTGCTGCCGGTAGCTGGCGCAACGTTGTCTCGCCGGAACTCGCGCCATTTGTGCTATCGCATTCGCAAAACAAGCAGGGGCAGTATCGCTGGTGGTTACTCGGGCTCGGCGCTGTACTCGCGGTAGTGGCGCTGGCGGGTCCTGCGTGGGAAAGGATCGAACAACCCGTTTTTCGCTCTGACCAGGCACTGGTCATCGCACTGGATATGTCGCGTTCGATGGATGCGCAGGACGTGCCGCCCAGTCGTCTGTCGCGTGCGCGTTTGAAAATTCTCGACATCCTTGAACGTCGCAACGGCGGGCAGACGGCTCTGGTTGTCTACTCGTCGAATGCCTTCACCGTGACACCGCTAACAACCGATACCGACACAATCGCAGCGCTGGTCAATAGCTTGAGCACGGACATTATGCCGAGTCGCGGCAGCTATCCGATTGCTGCCATAAACAAAGGACAGCAGCTTCTTGAAAACGCCGGGGCGACATTCGGCGAGATATTACTGGTGACCGATGGCGGCACCTCACCGGCGCTCAACAGGACTGCGAGCGACCTGAAAGATTTCGGCTACACATTATCTGTGCTCGGAGTCGGTACCCGAGACGGCGCGCCCATTCCGCAGCAAAATGGTGGCTTCGTAACCGATCAGTCTGGAAATATCGCAGTACCGAAACTGGAAGAAAGCTCGTTGCGCTCGCTGGCAGAGGCCGGTGGCGGCCAGTTTTCAGTCATTTCGACCGACAATCGTGATATCGACTTGCTGCTGTCTGGCGAGGTTGGGGCGCGGCAAGCATCGAGCGACGCGCTGGCCACGGATCGCTGGCGCGAAGAGGGTCCCTGGATCTTGTTACTGTTATTGCCACTGGCCGCACTCGCGTTTCGCCGCGGCTGGATCATTGTCGCGGTGGTTTTCGTAATGCCTCTGTCCCAACCAGCGCATGCAGGGATATGGGACGATTTGTTTTTTACCAAAGACCAGCAAGGGCAACGACTCTTGGAAGAAGGCGCAGCACCCGACGCGGCCGAAGTCTTCGAGAATCCGGAATGGCGAGCGGTCGCAAATTATCGCGCCGAAGACTACGCGCAAAGTGCGGCTGAGTTCGCAGAGAGCGGCGATGCGCGAAGCCTGTATAACCTGGGTAACGCCCTCGCGCAGCAGGGAGAACTTGAAACCGCGATCGATGCCTACAATCAGGTTTTGGAGATGAACCCGACCGACGCCGACGCTGAGTACAACCGTGATCTGTTGCAAGCCATGATGGACGAGCAAGAACAGCAAGAGCAGGAAGGCGAAGATCAGGAACCGTCCGACCAGGAAGGTGAGGGCGAAGAGTCCGAGAGCGACGGTGAGCCACAAGAAGGCGAGTCACAGGATGGCGAGGGTGAACAGCAAGAAGGTGATCAATCGCAGCGTGACGAGGAAATGAGCGCGGAAGATCTCGAAGCGATGCAGGAAGAACTGGAACGTGCTGCCCAGGAAGCTCAGGAGAATCAGGAAGAGCCGCTGCAGCAGCTTACTGCCGAAGAGCTTGAGGCGATGCGTGCGCAGCAGGAACAGGAGCAGGCATTGGAGCAGTGGCTGCGCCGTATCCCCAATGATCCCGGGTCGCTGTTGCGCAACAAATTTCGCTATCAATATCAAAAAACCGGCAAGGATCAGGATGGCAACAACACCTGGCCGGATGATGAGGTACAGCCGTGGTAAACGTAAGACTAATTCTCCTTTCCTGCTTGTTGTTCACGGTGCATGCGAACGCGGCTGTTACAGCCAGCATTGATCGCGCCGACATCGAACTCAATGAGTCATTTACGCTCGAGTTGACCAGCGACACCAACATCGATCTGCAACCCGACCTGTCGGTCCTGGAAAACGACTTCCATGTTGGACAGGCTAATCAACTCAGCAATACAACCATCATGAACGGGCAGATTCGGCGCAGTAAAACCTGGTCTTACGTATTGATGCCGAAACGTGCAGGGCAAATCGTTATTCCAGCGATTGTGATCGGTGCCGAAAGAAGTAATCCGCTGGTAGTGGACGTCAGTGAGCCAACTTACTCACCACCCGGTGAGGCTGAAGTGTTCATTACGACGGAAGTCGATTTCGACGAAAGCTACGTACAAGCGCAGGTCCTGTTGACCACCAAGATCTATCGCTCGGTTGCGGTCCGCCAACCGGCGTTACGAGATCCAACCGTAACCGGCGCCGAGGTATTACTCGAGCTTGCCGGTGATGACCGCAGTTACGAAGCCGTCATCAATGGCACACCGTACGGCGTCATTGAACGCGTAATCGCGATGTACCCCCAGGAGAGTGGCAAAATTGAGCTGTCGCCAGCCAGATTCGAGGCACGCGTGCTGCGCAATGGGCGTATCACGGGACGCAAGGTGTATGAGTCTGAGGCACTAACGGTGACGGTCTTGCCGACGCCGCCGATGCCCGCAGACTATCCGGACGCGGTATGGCTACCCGCGCGCGACTTACAGCTCACAGAGGACTGGTCGCGTGAGAACAAGGAGATCAAGGCGGGTGAACCGCTGACACGGCACATCACAGTTAGCGCGCTGGGCCAGTTGGAAACGCAGATACCGGCGATTGAGCCGCCGACCGCCGACGGCATGAACGTGTATCCGGACAAGCCTGAACTCGGACGACTTATCGAATCGGGTGGCATTCGTGGCGTGCGCAAGGACCAGTACGCGCTTATCGGCGTTGCCGCCGGAACTGTCGTACTGCCGGCTCTGGAAGTGCCCTGGTGGAATGTTGAGTCGGGCGAGTGGCAGGTCGCGAGGTTGCCAGAGCGCTCGATCGAAGTACTGTCCTCAGGTGAGCCTCCTGTAGCGACAGCAGCCGGTGCGGATGAGCCAGCGTCGGGCGGTGAAGTGAGCACGGTAACGGTCACCGTACAATCTGAGTTCTGGCGCCGCGTCAGCGAAGTTATGGCAGCTGTGTTGGTACTGACACTGTTCGCATGGTGGTGGTCATCACGGCCGAAACGCACGCCGCGCGAGCCGGAGCCAGTGCCCATATATAAACAACAAGCCAAATTCCTCAAAGTCGCCCGTAAGGCCGCGTTGGCCGCAGATGCCGCCACCGTTCGCAGCGCTTTGATCGATTGGGGGCAGCTGCAATGGCCGCAAGATTCTCCGCGCAGCATTGGCAATATTGCGGGTCGAGTGTCGGCGCCGCTGGCGGATGAATTGCTGGCTTTGTCGAGACTTAGCTATGGACCTGAGAGCGCGGACTGGAACGGTGCCGCTTTGGCCAAGGCCTTGCGTTCGTTTGCCGTGCCAGGCGAAGAAAGTGCTAAGAGCGAGGAGTCACTGCCGCCGCTGATGCCGACTACCAGTGGCCAGAACTAGGCATTGAGGCCCAGGGTTCTTGCTCCGGCAGGGAATCGCCTTTTTGCAGTAACTCAATTGAAATGTTGTCGGGTGAGCGCACAAATGCCATGTGGCCGTCACGTGGTGGCCGGTTGATCGTAACCCCACCGTCCATAAGACGCTGACACAAGGCGTAAATGTCGTCGACAGCGTAAGCGAGGTGGCCGAAGTTGCGACCCTCGTCGTAGTCTTCCGCGTCCCAATTCCAGGTTAGCTCAAGCTGAGCCTCCTCGTCGCCCGGCGCGGCGAGAAAGATCAGCGAGAATCGACCTTTCTCACTGTCGTAGCGCTTGAGCTCGACCAACCCCAGTTTTTCGCAGTAAAAATCCAGCGACGCGTCGACGTCTTTTACTCGAACCATGGTGTGCAGGTATTTCATCGCTACAATGGTACACGTGAAAGACATACATGCCATAACGCTGGATCTCGACGACACACTGTGGGCGATACATCCTGTAATTCATCGCGCCGAGCGCGGTCTATATGCGTGGTTGGGCGAGCACTACCCACGAATTACAGCAATGTTTTCCCGAGAGGCGATTCTGCAGCAACGTGTCGCAGTCGCGGAAGAGTTTCCCGAGCACAGTCACGACTACACGTTTATGCGCCGCACCGTCCTTGCCCGAGTCGGAATTGCTGCGGACTATGGTGAGCAGCTGGTAGACGATGCGATGGTCGTGTTTGATGCGATTCGCAACGACGTCGAGATTTTCCCCGAAGTGCGGCCTGCGCTCGAAGCATTGCGCGAGAATTTTACTCTAATCGCGGTAACCAACGGCAACGCCAACCTCAAGATGGTCGGTATCGATGACTTGTTTCACGACGTCGTTACTGCGCGTACGGCGGGCGCGGCGAAACCGGCACAGAAAATTTTTGACGCAGCGGTTCGTGCTGGCGGTGCAGACCCGCAGCAAACCCTGCACGTTGGTGATCATCCGGAGTTCGATGTTGATGGAGCGATTGCCGCCGGATTGCATGCAGTCTGGGTAAATCGCAGCGGCAAGCCGTGGCCCAAAGAATGGCGCAAACCGCATGCCACAGTTTCGCACGTCGGGCAGCTGCAGGCCTTACTGCGGGCGGCACGTCGATGAGTGCAGCACCATTAATTATCTACGTGCCGGGTCTACTGCCCAAGCCCGAAGCCGGGATACATCGGGACGCTCTCTTGCGTTGCCTGCTTGCCGGACTGCAACGCATTGATACGGATCTGGCAGCGCAACTTGAGTCTAATGAGGACTGCTTCGAGATCATTCCATGGACCTACGATTTCTATGGCGAACATCGCGACTTTGCGCTCGACGCAGCGTCGGTGGAGGCGCTCATCGCACAGGGTGCGGTCACAAAACGCGACCAGGATGAAGCGTATTCCTGGCGACGGCGCCTGGCACGCTGGGTGTTCTTGTTGGGTGACCGACTACCGTTCCTGATCCCACACATCGCGACCGAACGCATGGAGCTGCATTTGCGCGATCTCAGGCGCTATATTCAAAACCAAAATGAAGTCGCCGAGCACACGCGGCAAATCCTGAAGACATCGTTACGACAGGCGCGCGCTGCACAGCGACCGATCTTGCTGATGGCACACAGTATGGGCTCGGTGATCGCGTACGAGTCTTTGTGGCAAATGTCACGCGCGAACCGCGAGCCCATGCAAATTGACCTGCTGCTGACAATGGGTAGTCCGTTAGGCCAGGACTATATTCAGAAACGTCTCAAGGGCAGCGATGCAATCGGCGATGTCCGCTATCCGGACAACATACGCTGCTGGATCAATCTGTCGGCGGTCGGAGATCTGACCGCTATCAAACCGGTGCTAAGAAGAGGCTTTCGAGGAATGCTGAAGGCTGCAATTGTCGACGCTATCGACGACCGCCAAATTGATAACTGGTTTCGACTCGACGGTGTCCTGAATACGCACTCAGAATACGGCTATCTCGCTAGTCCCGAGACAGCCGCAATAGTTTCTGATTGGTGGCGGTCCGTTAGTTCTGGTCGAGATTCGGCCTGATCACAATATCGATACGACGATTACGCTGCCGGCCTGATTCCGTTTCGTTGCTGGCAATCGGGCGGGTCTCGCCGTAACCGGTAGCGATTAGTCGATAAGTCGGA
The DNA here is from genome assembly GCA_964462665.1 of uncultured Woeseiaceae bacterium. GTDB lineage: Bacteria > Pseudomonadota > Gammaproteobacteria > Steroidobacterales > Woeseiaceae > UBA1847. The sequence continues at coordinate 7,660 of CAYWYT010000011.1, forward strand.
ATGCGCATCGCGTTGATCATGTATTGCTGCACGGACTCAGCACGAGCTTGGGACAATTTCTGATTCGACTCATCACCACCATGAGAATCGGTGTGACCCTCGATGATCAGCTCGCTGCGTGGGAAAACGTCGATCGCTTTCTCTAATTTGCCCAGTAGTTCGAATGTATCTTGCTTAACTTGCGCGTTGCCAGAGTCGAATGTGAGACCGACCAAACGCAAGATGATGTTGTTGCCTTCGCGGAAAACGCGCGCTTCAGCTGAAGAGAACATCTTCTCGACCTGTGCGAATTGCTGTTTGACGCGCGCCTGCGCTTCTAATCGCTGCACCAGGGCCGCACGTTCTTCTGTCGCACCGCCGAGACGTTCGTCCAGCGCTGCCATTTCTTCTTCCATTTCAGCGAGTCGAATTTCGTTCTCGCCTTTTTCTTGAGCTAGCGCCTGATTCTCGGTACGTGCGTTATCGATGAAGGCGACCAATTCTGCCGTCAGTCGATCCGCGCCATCTTCCATGTCCGGTTGTACATCAGCCGCTCCGGCGACTTCGCGGAAGGATTTTTCCCACTCAAGTACCAGCTGCTCCGCGCTCATGTCCTTGTCACGAACTTTGCGTACGACCTCTGACAAATAGATTGCGTGCTTGGCTTCATAATTAGCCTGACGCGCCAAACTGCGTGGCAGGTCGGTGTCATAGCGATTTTCATTCAGCTCGCGCTCGGCGTTGGCCAGTAACTGCTTGGCTCTGTTGAGAGTTAGCGGTGCATACCGCCCAACACGTGCGCGGTCGGCGTCAGCCAGAAGACGCCGCGTTTCAGTTAGATATTGAGCTTTGATCGCGACCAGCTCTGCGTCGCGATACAGACTCGTGGCCTCGACTTCACGGCGCGTCGTTCCTTTTAGATCGCCGCGTTCCAGTAAGCGAATTGCGTCAGCGAACTTTTCCTGTGCGTCTTGCCAGATATCAGTCGAAAGCTCCGGCGCGCGCGCGTTGGCAGCGTCCTGACGACTTTTCATTACCTGCGCCAATTTAACCTTGGCCAATTCCGCAGCGCTGGTCGCTGTCTTGAAGTAGCGCGTCGCGTCGGCAGCGTTCGAGCGGACGGTTTCAATATTTCTACCGCGTTCAAGCGCCGTTTCGGCATCGGTGTACTCGTCCATACCGCGATCGTAATTGCGCGGTGCCAGCAGTTCCGCGTCTGCTGCTTCAGCCGCTGCCTTGGCAGCGTCTGCTTCTCTAAAGAATGTGGTTCTGAGTTCGTCCTGGGCGAAAACTGAGGCTGAGGTCAGCAACAGCGTCAGTATCAGGAAACGAGGGGTGAATCCTCGAATAGCAGTCATTTTGTAGATTCCTAAAGTTTGCCTGTAGTCAAAAACCGCCCAAGCGATAGGCAGTTACTAGTCAATATTACATATGCTGCGGCCCGAAATCTGTGCGCCGCGTCGCCGAAATCTGCCGTTGCGTGCGCTCGCAGCGGAGCTTGCGCCGGTTCCAACGAAAATTAGATAAAAATATCAATAACTTAGAGAGCCGATTAGAAAATCGTTATGGAAACTGAGCAATAGCTCACAGTCGATCGAACTCGCCGGGCGTAGTCTAAACCCATGGCTGCTAAGTACTACACGCAATTTATCTTGACCGACGCGCAATATCGCGACGGCAACGAGTTTAGCGGCGTCATTGAGCTCAGCGAAGCAATGGATCAAACCACTGAGACCAAGGACATAGAGGCCATATTGGCCCAGAATTTTGACCTGCGGCGAAGCGCGGTAAAGCTCGTTAGCTGGTCCCGATTGCACTAATACATCTCTGGCGCAAACGATTCCCCTGACTCTCCCGGCTTTGGCCGGGAATTTTTTGTACAATGCCTGCCCTTTTCCAAGCGTGGCCGAATCACGGCCGGATAACTCCTGAATGAGCAAGTCGGATAAACAGTTCCGCGGCATCCCAATTGTTGAGAGTGGCAGCAAGTATAAGACTGGCGCCGGTTTTTCGGCCATCAAGAATGGCGTAAAGAACCGCCGTGATGCAGAGCCTTTGCTACATGGCCAGAAGCCGAGTTGGCTGCGCGCGAAAATGCCGTCAGGCAAGGGTTACGGCAATACGCGCAACATCGTCAAAGAACATCGACTCAGCACGGTATGCGAAGAATCGATGTGCCCCAATATCGGCGAGTGCTGGAATGCGGGTACTGCAACAATCATGGTTTTGGGCTCGGTGTGCACGCGTGCGTGCCGCTTTTGCGCGGTAGACACGGGCAACCCCAAGGGTTGGCTCGATGCCGAGGAGCCGCACAACACCGGGCGAGCAGTGAACCTGATGGGGCTTGAGTACGTCGTTATTACCTCTGTCGATCGCGATGATCTTGCTGACGGCGGAGCATCGCATTACGCCGAATGCGTCAAAGAGATCAAGAAGCAAAACCCGAACACGGCGGTAGAAGCGCTAACACCGGATTTCAACGGCGTCATGGACCACGTCGAACTCGTGGTTGACTCCGGTCTTGAGGTGTTCGCGCAGAATGTCGAGACCGTCAGACGCCTGACCCATCCGGTGCGTGATCCACGTGCGGGTTACGACCAAACTATTGCGGTGCTGGCACATGCCAAGAAACATCGACCAACCGTACTGACCAAGACAAGTTTGATGTTAGGTCTTGGTGAGCGCGACAATGAGATTCTTGCAACTATGGATGATTTGCGCGCAGCCAACGTGGATATCCTTACGCTTGGCCAGTATTTACGACCGACACCGAATCACCTGCCAGTAGAACGCTATGTGACTCCGGAAGAATTCGAGGCTTATCGCAAAGAAGGTTTGGAAAAAGGTTTCTTCGAAGTGGTGGCCGGCCCGATGGTTCGATCGAGTTATCGGGCTGAACAGGTTTTACAAAAAAATAACGTAGGTCTAGCAGTATGAGTGTATTTTTCGCCGAATATGGTTTGTTTCTTCTCAAAGTAGTGACAATTGTTGTCGCCATCATTGCCGTTATTGGTTTTGCTGCTGCAAGCCGCAAGGGTGGTCATGAGGGCCTTGAAGTTGAGAGCATCAACAAGAAGCACAAGGCGCTAGCCGCAGGCTTACGCAATGCAGTGCTGCAGAAAGGCGAGCAGAAGAAAGAAGCCAAGCAAGAGAAGAAACGCGCAAAGGAAGAGGCAAAAAACATATCGTCGCGGCCACGGAGTTTCGTGATCGATTTCGAGGGAGATCTGAAGGCCAGCGCGGTGCCGTCACTGCGTGAAGAAGTCAGCGCCATATTGGATGTAGCGACTGCCGATGATGAAGTTATTGTTCGCCTCGAAAACCACGGCGGTGTCGTCCACGAACATGGCCTGGCCGCGTCGCAACTTGTTCGGATTCGGGATCGTGGTATTCCACTGATCGTTTGCGTCGACAAGGTCGCTGCGAGTGGGGGTTACTTGATGGCCTGTGTCGCGAGCAAAATTTATGCGGCGCCATTCGCCATTTTGGGATCCATTGGCGTATTGGCGCAAATACCCAATTTCAATCGTTTGCTGGATAGTCACGGGATCGACTTCGAACAGGTTACTGCAGGTAAGTACAAACGCACCGTTACGATGTTCGGCGAGAATACAGACGAAGATCGCGCCAAACTCAAAGAAGAGCTCGAAGAAGTACACAATCTCTTTAAGTCGGCGGTGAGCGCTTATCGACCAAGCCTGGACCTTGAAAAGATTGCGACCGGCGAGCATTGGTATGGGACACGCGCACTGGATATGGGTCTGGCAGACGAGATCAAGACCAGTGACGAATTGATAGCGGAGCTGATTGCGGACCGCGAGTTGTATCAGGTCGCCTTCCGGGTCAAACAACCGCTGCAGAAGCGACTTATGGCAAATATCGACAGCACACTCGAAAAAGTCGATTCTACCGGCTGGCGCCGTCGTTTTGAGTCGCGTTTACCGCGCTAATGTGTGGAACCGCGACCGCTAAGACCTGTCAAAATTGTTGGAGGAGTTGTGATGAGTACACAGCATTTTAAAAAGCCAACCACTGTAATAGCTGCCGCAACGGCAAGCCTGGTGTTGGCTGTGGGCTGCGCGGCTACGACGGGGCAATCGAGCGAGCCTAGCTGGGCGTCTAACGCAGAGATGGAGGTCGAGGCGGCCACGCAGTTTGCGGAGATGAAAGCCTCAATGCCATTGACTACCGATCGGGCAACAATCGACTATATAGCCTGCGTCGCAAATGCGGTTGTTCTGGTTCTTGGACCGCCCTACAGCGATCTCGAGTGGGAGATGGCGATTTTCGACGTTGATGCGGTGAACGCGTTTGCAATGCCCGGTGGCAAGATCGGTGTCATGGTAGGAATCCTGAAGGCGGCGCAGAATCAGCATCAACTCGCAGCGGTTATCGGCCACGAAATTGCGCATGTGACCGCTGAGCATTCCAATGAGCGAGCGTCACGCGGCAAGATTTCCAAAGTGGGTATCCAGGTTGCAGCCGTCTTGTTGGGTGCGGGCAATCAGGGCGCTACCTATACCGCGTACGAAGCGCTCAACCAGGGTGCGGCGTTCGGCATCATGCTGCCGTTCTCCCGTAATCAGGAGAGCGAAGCAGACGTGATCGGCCTGGAGTACATGGCACGCGCGGGCTTCGATCCACGCGAGGCTGTTCCTCTGTGGCAGAATATGACGGAAGAGACTGGCGGCAAAGCACCAGCGGAATTCATGTCAACTCACCCATCCGGTGAAAAGCGTATCGAGGATCTGATTTCGGAGTGGAGCGGCACGCTGCCGTTGTATAACGAAGCCCTGGAAGCGGGGCGCCAGCCAGACTGCATCGAGCCACAACAGCCTCAGCAACAACAATAGCGAAAAACTTTTGTAATTCTGCGAAAATGGCGCGGACGACTCCTGGGCCAGCGCTTTGACATACTCATCTACAATTTATCGATTGGTGGCAATCTTGTCGCCACTATTCTTGTTGGGCGCCTGCACGACATTTAACGACTATTGGGCGGAAAGCAACGAGGAACCGGAATACGTGCCGGTCCCAATCAGCGAGCGACCGATCCAGGATCCCATCTCCGCGAATCATTTCGAACTCGAATCAGCGGAGCAGAGCGTTGTAGGCGTACCGCAGGTTGTTTTGGCGCGCGACGAAGATACCTTCTCGGACCTGGCGCGTGCCTATGGTCTTGGCTATGACGAACTGGCCGCGGCAAACCCCGACGTCGATCCCTGGTTACCCGGTGCCGACACCCCGATTCTGCTTCCGACGCAGTTCGTGCTTCCCGCAGTTATCCGCGAAGGCGTCGTATTGAATATCGCGTCAAAACGCTTGTTCTATTTTCCCAAAATGCCGGAAGGGCAAGCGCAGGTCGTAAAGACCTACCCGATCGGCATCGGCAGGGTGGGTTGGGAAACACCGCTGGGCAGCACGACAGTTGTGGCTAAAGCGGTAAATCCTGTTTGGTACGTGCCGCAATCAGTGCGCAAAGAGCACGCGGAGATGGGCGACCCTATAGCGTCCGTTATTCCGGCCGGACCGGATAATCCGCTCGGTACGCGAGTGCTCAAGCTGAATATCCCTGGTTATCTGATACATGGCACCAATCAACCCTACGGCGTCGGCATGCGAGTAAGTCATGGCTGCGTTCGCCTGTACCCGGAAAATATCGAGTATTTGTACGAACTCGTTAGCGTCGGTGAGCTTGTGCAAATTATCAACGAACCGTTTCTGCTCGGAGAGCTGGACGGCGAACTGATCTTCGAGGCGCACGCTCCTCTGGAAGACGACACGATTGGGCTGGATGATCGTCTCAATGACCTTTTTGTTAGTTTCGGCGAGTCGTCAACGAATGAGTTGAGCCTGGAGGTTGAAAGCGGTATTCGCACGCTAGCTGGACTCTCAAGCGGCGTTCCTGTCAGAGTGGGAGATGATGACACGGACAGAGTTCTGGGCCACGCGCGCCGTGTTCGCAATGTTGTCGCCGTTAATCCGAACGAGCCAACGCTCAGCGAGGTTCGCGAAATGATGGACGAGGCCCTGCAGGAAGACGATCAAACGTAGTAGCGGAGGAATTCCTCTGGCAAGTGCGCCGCATCCTCCGGTCGCTCTGCAGTCACCGGCAAAACTCGCGAGTTGTAGGTATTCCAGAACATCATCTTGCTACCAGCTAATTCAGCGCGCGACACGTCGTGTAATAAAGCCGCCATGGCTTTGCCAGAGTAAGTGCTATCCAGCGTAAGGCCGATTTCCTCTCGCCCGAATTCTATCGCACGGTCAGTTGCGGGATTCGATTGAGCATAGCCGTCGCCAAAGAACTCATCGCGAAAACGAAGCTTGGTGCGAGCCGCTATGTCTGCCGGAACTGTCGGATCGAGGCGATTCATCATTGCTGCTGTCTTGTCGATCAGCCGCCGCATTGACGTTGGATTTGCAATGCGTTCATGCGTTACGCGTACCGCGTGAATTTCTGTCGGAACATTTGCGAGTGCGAGACCCAGTGCGAGACCAGCAGCCGTACCCATGGTGCCATTGGCAACATACAGGCGGTCGGGAATGTCGATGCCGGCGGCTTCGATTTGAGCCGCCACTTCCAGCCCGGCATTCACAAAACCGACGACGCCCAGCCAACTCGAGCCGCCCATGGGTATGACCCAGGTGCGTCGATTCTGTAAGTACTTGCGCATGGTGTCGACCCGGCTTCTGCGTGCGCCGCCGAATCGAACGATCTCGGTTCGATTTCGAAGATGCATATTGAGTGCAAGCGGAGCCTTGGCAGTCTTGCTTTGATGCGAAAGCAAACAGGTGCACTTCAAGTCCAGTGCAGTCGCGTACAGAGCTGTCGCCAGAGCATGACTCGAAGCTACCGTGCCGAAAGTAGCAACTCGCTCGGCGTCGCGATCTTTTGCGCGGTGCAGAATATATTCCAACTTGCGGATCTTGTTGCCGCCGTACAGCTTGCTACTTAAATCATCGTGTTTTACGAGAATCGATGGCGCACTTTGCAGCCCGCGAAGCGAATACTGCTTAAGGGGTGTCGGCAGGTCGGCAATAGAGGACTTGGGCAGGCGTGCTGCGAGTTGCGGAAAATGCATGCCGAGCGAATCAGTCATCTATCGAATAGTAGCTAATTCAATAGCATATGGCGCGGGCACTGATTAGAATCAGCATACGGTTATCTGACTGTTGCGGAGATAAACTTGTCAGATGCAGCTGATCGTGGCATCACGGTCACCGAAATGACAGCGATGGATCAACCCATCAACGTGTTGCGTGAAACCACGGCCGCTTTTGTCGGCCGTGCGTTACGTGGCCCCCTGAACGAACCTGTGCTCGTATGCAGCTTCGGCGAGTTTCGCCGTCGTTTCGGTGATATTTGGGCGCGCTCGAGTCTGGGCCCAGCGGTACGACAATTCTTCGAGCACGGTGGCAAGCGTCTCTATATTGTTCGCGTTGCTAACAATGCCCGCGGTGCGATGATTTGCTTGCCGGCTAGTGGTTCGGCACTCGTGCTGCGTGCCGTGGAGCCAGGCTCTACCGAGCGCATTCGGGCAGCGGTCGATTTTGATGGAATCAAGGTCGACAGTGATGCGTTGTTCAACCTTACCTTGCAGCGCATCGACCCTCTGTCCGGACTGGTCATCGATCAGGAATTATTCAGCCGCGTGAGTTCCGCTGAAGGTAGCCACAACTTTGTCGCTGACGTGTTGCTGGCTTCGTCGATGGTTCGCGTGGAGAGTCCGTTGCCGACACATCGTCCGGAGGAAACATCCGGCGCTAACGTGGCCTTCAATATTAACTACGTCGAGCATACACAGGAGGGCGCCGACGGCCACGAATTGTCTGACTACGATCTTGTTGGTTCGAAGAAACATCAAGAAGGACTGTTTGCTCTCGAGAGCATCGACCAGTTTGACGTTCTGTATTTGCCGCCACCGGGCAAACACCGCGACCTCGGTCCGACCTCCATTCTCGCTGCCGAACGCTATTGTCGCAGCCGCGGTGCGATGCTCGTCGTCGACCCATCGAGTGACTGGGACTCACCGCAGGCAGCGCTGTCCGGGGTTCGCCGCCAGGGTCTCGCAAGTCCTAATCTCGTCAGTTACTTTCCGCGCATGCTGCAGCGCAGCAAAGATGATGCACAGGCGCGCGTAGCGGGCGCCGCTCTGGCGGGTTTGATGTGCAAGCTGGATCGTAACCATGGCGCCTGGCACAAAACGAATCAGCAGGGTCTCGGCTTTAGCCGCGATTTGTCGCCGTCGGTCGACGTTGATGCCACGCAAATGCAGATGCTGTTCCGGTCCGGCTTAAACGTCATCGCTAAGGGACCCGCAGGCTCGGCAAGACTGCACGGGTCAGTGACCATGAGCCGCGGCAGTGACTCGCACAGGCTATTTTCAAGTTTGCCGGTACGACGCTTGTGCCTGCAGGTTCTCAAGTCCATCGACGAGGCCACCCGCTGGGCAGTATTTAAACCTGAGAATGCGCGGCTTGCCGATCGAATCCGTGCCCAGGTAACGGCCTATCTGTCCTGCCTCGCTGACCTCGGCGCATTTGAGGACGACCGATTTATAGTCGAATGTGATGCCGGCCTGCGCAAGCGCGAAGACGGGGTGGATCACGGCTTTGCGATATTCGTTGCATTCCACCCGCGCGCATCCGAAGAGCCGGTGTCCTTTACTCTGCATCAGACTGTTGCTGGTAGCCGAGTAGCGAGCACGGCTTTCGCTCCAGGATATCAGGGCCAGTAAGCCGATCTGATATCCTTCCCTGACTTAGGTTTCCGGGAAAGTTTCATGAAATTAATTTTGGCCGCATCGTGTGCGGTAGTGTTATTAGTTGGCGCGTGCAGCTCCGAGCAACAGCCGGATCCGGCCGCGGACTTCGCTGCATTACTTGAAGAGCACTTCGAACGAAGCCTCGCGCTCTATCCGGTTGGCGCGACCAGCATCGGCGAAGATCAGTACAATGATCAGTACGCAAACTCCATTGGGCCGGAGCACCGCGCTGCAAGCCACGATCTCGACGTCGAATTCCTGTCGCGACTCAACGAGATTGATCGCAATGGATTAGACGCACAGGGCCAACTGAGTTTTGACATGTTCAAGCTTCGAGGTGAAATGTCGCTCGCGGGTGAGCAATTCCCGTCGTATCTGGCGCCGATGAACCAATTTCGATCAGCGACCAGCTCTTTCGTCAATCTGGGCAGTGGCAGTGGCCTGCATCCGTTTGAAACGGTTCAAAACTACGATGATTTCCTGAGCCGCGTTGATGGTTTTGTCGTATACATTGATCAGTCTATTGCGAATATGAAAGAAGGTATTCAGCAAGGCATCACACAACCCAAGATCTTGATGCAGAAGTTTGCGCCGCAGATCAAATCGCAACTTGTCGACAGCGCTGAGGAAAGCGGTTTTTACACGCCGATCGAGAACATGCCTGACAGTTTCAGCGCTACAGACCGCGAGCGGCTCACGCTGGCGTACAAGGACGCTATCGAAAACAAGATCATCCCCGCGTATGCGCGCATAGACAATTTCATGGGCGACGAGTATCTAGCCGCGGCGCGTGATTCCGTCGGCTTGCTGGACCTTCCTGGTGGTGATGAATGGTATGCCCACAATGTTCGTCTAATAACGACAACGGACCTGACGCCAGACGAAATTCACCAAATTGGTCTCGATGAAGTCGCGCGTATTCACGTGGAAATGCGCGGCGTCATGGATGAGGTCGGATTCGACGGCAGCCTCGCCGAATTTTTCGAGTTTGTTTACGCCGATCCGCAATTCTTCTTCGACGAGCCTGAACAGCTCATCCAGCGTTATCGCGATATGTCTGCCCACATAGAAGGTCTCGCACCGAAACTTTTTGAGTTATTCCCGAAAACCCCTTTCGAAGTGCGTCGGGTGGAACCGTTTCGTGAAGCATCGTCCAGTAAAGGCTCCTACCAGAGTGGTTCACCTGACGGTTCGAGACCCGGAATTTTCTACGCGAATGCCTACAATGTTGGTGTGCGACCGAAGTGGGACATGCAATCGTTGTACTTGCACGAAGCGATTCCTGGCCACCATTTTCAAATTTCCCTGCAGCAGGAAAACGAAGAACTGCCGCGTTTTCGTCGCTTCGGTGGCTTTACGGCCTACGTCGAAGGATGGGGACTCTACGCAGAGTCGCTGGGTAAGGAGCTCGGTGTCTATACCGATCCGATGGATTACTTCGGCTCTTTGAACGCCGAATTATGGCGCTCAATCCGACTTGTTACCGATACCGGCATACATTCCAAAGGCTGGACGCGGCAACAAGTGCTTGACTACATGTATGCCAATTCCGCGGTGTCAGAAACACGAGCCGTGTCGGAGGCCGAGCGATTTATGGCCATTCCGGGACAGGCTTTGGCGTACAAGATCGGCATGTTGAAGATTCGTGAGATTCGCGCAGATGCGGAAACGAGACTAGGCGAAAAATTCGACGTTCGCGCGTTTCACACGGAAATACTCAAAGACGGACCGATGCCGTTGTCGATGTTGCAAAATAAGATTGACGGGTGGGTCAGCTCACAACTTTGAATGGACAGAATAGCTCGCATGCACCGCATCTGGGACACGATTCGCGATGTTCCCAAAGGTAGTGTTGCGAGCTACGGCCAGATTGCTGAAGCAGCAGGTATTCCGCGCGGTGCGCGTCAGGTGGGCTACGCACTCCGACACCTGCCGGACGGGCACAAAGTTCCCTGGCATCGCATCATTCAGGCATCGGGCAAGATCGCGTTCGACAAAGATACGCCGCAGTATGAGGAGCAGAAGAAACGGCTTATGATGGATGATGTCGCCGTCATCGCCGGTCGAATTGATATGCAGAAGTACCGTTGGCAGCCCGATCTGGATGAACTCTTGTGGAAGCCGTCGTCGGCCTGGGACGACGAGTGAGCCGCAAAAGCAAATTGCAGTCGCGACTAGTCAGCTTTCTCTTCAGTGCCAAGACACGTGCGTTCAAGCGCCGTTGGGCGGAGCGCCGCCGCCGCTTGTCCGGAAAGCCGCACACAGTGATCATTTTTCTGGAATTGGACGACCCTTATTCCTATTTGCTGAGTCGTCATATTCCGGACTTGCAGAGTCGCTACGACGTCGAATTGGAGATTCATCTAACTCAAGCGCTGGGCGGGGAGTATCGTCCGCACGCCGATATGCTTGCCGTCTATGCAGAAAAGGACTGCGCGCGCCTGGCACGCGAAATGGGCGTACCGTTTCTGGACAAAGGCCAGGTTCCACCGGTGGAGCATCGGCGCGCGTTGATTGATGCGTTGGCCGGTAGCGAGCAACAAGCCTCATTTGACGAAGATGTGCTCGAAGCGATTGGTCTGTACTGGCGTGGCGATGCGGAGGGAGCGGCGCGACGCGTAAGCGGTGCCGAGCTAAGCGGCGAGGGCGACCTGTTGCTGCAGCGCAATCAGGAACTGCTGGCCAGGCTAGGTCACTACAATACCGCGATGATCAACTATGCGGGCGAATGGTATTGGGGAGTCGATCGGCTGCACTACCTGACCGATCGCCTTGACGCATTGGGCGTACGCAAAGCAGATGCTGCGGCTTCGACCGTGGCCTCAGTTCGACAATTGGCCCAAATATCTTTGCCGGTGTCGCCGCCGAGCAGTGCGAAAGATTTGCCGCCACTGGAAATATTCTATTCCATGAGTAGTCCGTACTCGTATCTTGCGTTGCAACGCGTATGCGATGTTGCCGATGCTTTCGGGCTTACCCTGAAGATTCGACCACTCTTGCCGATGGTCATGCGTGGCCTGCAAGTGCCGAAGGAAAAACTTCTGTATATCGCAGGCGATGTTACTCGCGAGGCGGAACAGTTTGGTATCCCGTTTGGTAAGTTCAGCAGACCGCTCGGGGTAGCCGCAGAGCGTTGCCTCGCAACCGTCTCTTATGCGCTTGGGGAAAAGAAAGAACGCGACTTCCTGCGCTACGCGGGCGAGGCGATTTGGACGCAGGCGGTCGATATTTCGAGCGACAAGGGCTTGCGCAAAATTACCGGTCGCACCGGGCTATTCTGGCCGGACGTGAAAGCAGCGATTGAAAATGGTGACTGGCGTCAAATGGCTGAAGAAAATCGAGCCTCAATGATGGAGTCCGGATGCTGGGGAGTCCCGACATTGCGACTCGGTGAATTCACCGTCTGGGGTCAGGATCGCCTATGGTTGTTGGTGCGGCATATAGAAGAACAATGCGATACAGGTGACGGAATTTTGATATGACAACAGTAGTTTTTTCTCACGGTCAGGAGTCGGGCCCCTGGGGCACAAAAATCCGGGCAATGGCTGAGCAGGTTAAGAGCGTCGGCTGCGGCGCAGAAAGTGTCGATTATCAGGGTATTGCTGACCCGACCGAGCGCGTGAACAAGCTCATCGCAGAGTGCGCAGATATTGATGATGCTGTGGTCCTGGTAGGATCCAGCATGGGTGGTCACGTCGCCACCGCGGCCGCCGCCGAGCTGAACGCAATCGGCTTATTCGTGCTGGCGCCCGCCTATTACATGCCCGGATACGAGGAGTTAACTCCGACCCCGCCGAAGATGCCGATTTGTATCGTGCATGGGTGGGACGATGATATTGTGCCGGTCGAGAACAGCATTCGATTTGCCGCTAGCTGCAATGCTGCATTGCATATACTTGATGGCGATCATCGATTGACCGAAAATATCGATGAAATCAACTACTATCTTCGTCGATTTATTGAGACTC